>NZ_JBIQHY010000062.1:0-17609 GCF_044508335.1 Actinomadura sp. | reverse complement strand
GGCACAGGGCCGTGATCGAGTGCCAGAAGGTCTTCCCCACCGACTGGGAGTTCCGCGTCGACATCAAGCCGTACCGGTGACGCGCGCTCCAGGGGACTGAGGCTCCCCGGAAATTTTCCGGCGCCCGCCGCGCTGGTCCGGTCCGCCAGCGGGACTGGTCGCCCGGCCGCCGCACGCCCTCCCGCCGGCGCCCCCGCGGGGGGTTGCCAGCGCGCCGCCGGCCGGTTACGGTTCAGTCGATTTATAGGAAAGTTTCCTATTAGAAGGTTCACCGGATGCCGCGCGCGCCGCCCGCCACGCACTCACCGACACCGCAGCACGACCGACTCGGGGTTCGGGGGATTCCCGCTCGTCCACACCTCCTACCCGGGAGTGACTTTGCGAAGAACACTTCTCCCCGCTTTCCTGTTCACCGCCCTCTGCTCCCTCGTCCTCGCCCTCCTCGCCCCCGTCGCGGCCAATGCCGCGTCTGTGACGGCGACGTTCACCAAGTCGTCCGACTGGGGCTCCGGCTACGAGGCCAAGTACACGATCAAGAACGAGACCGGCTCGGCGATCTCGTCGTGGAAGGTCGAGTTCGACCTCCCGTCCGGCTCCACGGTCGGGACGTACTGGGAGGCGCTGCTCACCACGTCCGGGCAGCACTCCACGTTCACCAACCGCAACTACAACGGCAACGTCGCCCCCGGCGCGTCGGTCTCGTTCGGCTTCATCGTCAGCGGCTCTGGAACGCCCCAAGGCTGCAGGCTCAACGGCGCGTCCTGCGACGGCGGCGGCACCACCGAGCCCGGCGCGCCCTCGGCTCCCGGCACCCCGACCGTGACCGGCCGGACCGACACCTCCCTCACCCTCTCGTGGTCGGCCTCCTCCGGCGGGCCCACCGGCTACCGCGTCTACGAGGGCTCCGCCGTCCGCGCCACCGTGTCCGGGACGAGCGCCACGATCAGCGGCCTGGCCAAGTGCTCCGACCACACCTACACGGTCAGGGCGTACAACGCGTCCGGCGAGTCCGCGGCGAGCGGGCCGGTGTCGGCCACGACCACCGGCTGCACGACGCAGCCGCCCGGCACCCGCCGGGCCGCGCCCTACCTCTACATGGGCTGGGGCGAGCCGCCGAACCCGGCCACGGTCATGAGCGCGACCGGGATCAAGTGGTTCACGATGGCGTTCATCCTGTCCGGCGGCGGGTGCAGCCCGGCGTGGGACGGGAACCGTCCGCTCAGGGGCGGCGCGGACGAGCAGGCGATCGGCCAGATCCGCGCGGCCGGCGGTGACGTGCTGCCGTCCATCGGCGGCTGGTCGGGCAACAAGCTCGGCCCGAACTGCTCCTCCGCCGATGCCCTCGCCGGCGCCTACCAGCAGGTCATCGACGCGTTCGGCCTGAAGGCGATCGACGTCGACATCGAGAACAGCGACGAGTTCGAGAACGCCGCCGTCCAGGACCGGATCCTCGGCGCCCTCAAGATCGTCAAGCAGCGGAACCCCGGCATCCAGACGATCCTGACGTTCGGCACCGCCACCACCGGTCCGAACTACTGGGGCCAGCGGCTCATCACCCAGGCCGCGGCGCTCCAGGCGAACGTGGACGTCTTCACCGTCATGCCGTTCGACTTCGGCGGCGGCTCGGACATGTACGGCAACACCGTCAACGCGTCCGAGGGCCTGAAGAACCAGCTGAAGTCGGCCTTCGGCTGGTCGGACGCCACCGCCTACTCGCACATGGGCATCTCCGGCATGAACGGCCTGTCCGACCAGCAGGAGCTCACCTCGCCCCAGACGTGGACGCAGATCCGCGACTGGGCGAAGTCCAAGGGCCTCGCCCGCCTCGCGTTCTGGTCGGTCAACCGCGACCGTCCCTGCGCGGGCGGCGGCGTGACCTCCAACTGCAGCGGCATCGACCAGCAGCCGTGGCAGTTCACCAAGATCACGGCAGGTTTCTGACCCTCCCCTCCCGGCGGGCCGCGTCCCCCCCCCCGGACGCCGGCCGCCCCCTCCCGCCGCCCCTCGGCGGCCGCCCCCCCCCCCCCGCGGGGGCGAGGAGAGGGGCCCGCTCCACGAGGACCGAGGCTCGAATGTTGTTCCGGGGGGTGTCAGCGCTTCAACGCGGCCACCAGCATCGCGAACTCGTCTCGGCTGACGACCAGCTTCGGGCCGTCCGGGTTCTTCGAGTCTCGGACGCCGACACCGGAGGGGAGGCCGGCGACCTCAACGCAGTTGCCGCCGTTCGGCGAACTGCGCGACGACTTTCGCCATGTCGCCTTACTCAGGTCCATTGAAATCTTCCTTCATGATCAGACGGATCAGGTCCGCCGACTGCCTTACCGGCAAGGCCACCGATTTGACCGACTCGTAGCACGTAGCCCAGTGGGCCACGTCCTCGGGGCGCTCGATGAACCGGCCGCCCGATAGATCTTCAGCGTAGACCACGAGCCTGCCGCCGGCGAGAGACAGGAGACTGAAGCAACTCGTCAGTCCCGCGTGCGCCCCCGTGTCGAAGGGGACCACTTGAAGTGAAATCTTCGGGTGCTCCGCGGCTTCCAGGAGATAGCCGAGTTGTTCTCTGGCGATCTTCGCCGACCCGACCGGTCGACGTAGGACGGGCTCGTCCACCACGACCCACAGAGTTGGGCCGTCCGCCTGCGCAAGGATCTGCTTTCGCTCTACGCGGGTCGCGGCGATCGCCTCGATCGCGTCAGCGCTTTCGCCCGGATGCCCCACTCGTATGAGCTCACGCGCATACTCGGGTGTCTGGAGCAGGCCCGGGATGCAGAGGCCCTCGTACCAGCGGATCATGGACGTCTTCTTCTCGACCTCCAGGTACTCCGCGAACCCGGTCGGGAGGCGGTGAGCCTTCTTGAAGTCGAGCGTCCGGGTGAGCGCGCCGCCGGTCTCCAGTTCACGATCGCACGACTCCGCGAACGGCAGGGAGGCGGCGAGCTGCCCCGTCTCGACGCCGGAGATCAGCGACTCCGAGAAGCTGATCCGGGTGGCGAGTTCCGCCTGCGTCAGCCCGGCCTGCTTGCGGTAATGGCGCAGCTCACGTCCCCATATGGCTTGGGGGCTGTACGGGTCGACCACCACTTTCGGCCTCCAGCGTCCGAGTTCAACGACTTCACCGGGCTTCGACGGCGCCCCGGTCGAGTTCAGGACAACCCCAGAGTGTCACGACTCCCACACGGAACGTGGCCTTTTCGGTCCAATCTGTGAACACACGAGTTCGGGCGGTGTTTCAGGGAGGTCAGACACATGGCGACGGCAGCGCGCGCACCCGAGACTCCGACACTCGTCCTTGATCCCGACGCTCAGGCGCCCCGGCTGGCGCGGCGGTTTCTCGCCGAGCGGTTCGCCGAGTGGGGGATCTCGGACGACTACGTGGGGCGGGTCGTGGTCAGCGAACTCGTCACCAACGCCTACCTGCACGGGAAGGGGCAGATCGTCGTGCGGGTGTTCCGTGACGAGCGCGACGGCCTGGTGGTCGTGGAGGTGTGGGACGCCGGCGAAGGACGCCCGCGGGTCCGGCCGGAGGATCACGCGGCCGCGTCGGGGCGGGGGCTCCTGCTGATGGCGGAGATCGTCCACGGGTGGGGCGTCCGGCCGCTGAACGAGGGCGGCAAGGTCACGTGGGCGAAACTGCGAGGCCGCGACGCGGACTGGCCGCTTGATCACAGGTAAGGGATCATGGACGACATGGCCCGTTATCAGCGCGATGCCCAGCTTGAACCGTTTCCTCGTGAGCTGCTGGACGAGGCCGTGCGGGCGCTGCTCTCCGCGGTGGAAGAGGCGCCCATCGGTGAGAGCGGCTTCACGTTGGGGGACGAGGTCATCGAGGATGTGCGGCTGGTGAAGGGGCGTCACCTCGCCGCGGGGGCCCGCTACCGGGGAGAGGGCGACGGGTTCGTCGTCGATGTGCACGTGCCCATGTGGAACCGGGTCGGCGAGTCCCGCATCGAGGTCGTCGGCGACGCGGGCGGTCATACGGTCGGCCTGCGGGTGGAGCTGCGCATGTCCGGGCGGCGGCTCCGCAGCCTTCGCGTCACGGGGAATTACCAGGGGCCCAAGCCGTTCCGCGGGTTGCGGCGGGTGAAATGGGAATGCGAGGTGCGGGCCGAGGAATGGTGGTCCGCGCTCGCTCCGAAGACGGCTCCGATCTCGCTGCGAGTCGTGCACCCTTTCGCTTCCGGGGAGCTGCGGATTGCGCGGCGCAAGGACAAGCGCGGACGCTGGTCCGTCAGGATGGCGGCACGGTACGGCGGACGGTCGCTCATGCGTCCGCTGGCCGCGCTGGGGCTGCTCTTCGTGCGGGGGCGCGTCCGGCGTGCGCTGAACGAAGGTTTCGGCAAGGCCGTGTCCGCGTGGAACTCCGAAGTGCCGGGCATGGTCGAGCGGGGCTTGCCGGAGCGGCTTGAATTCGAGCATCAGATAAAGCTCGAAGCCGTGTCTCGCGAGTGGGTCGAGGAGTATGTGGCCGCTCTTCACCGCGAGATCGAAAAGCTGTCTTTCCATAAACGGCGGCTCGTTGAGGGCGGCGCGGGCTTCGGCGTCCGGCTGCTCAAGGGCAAGCACATCAGGCCGGGCACCGGCTATCGCATCGCGTTCGCGGACGACGAGGTCGAGCCGCTCGACCTGCACGTCGCGGCGTGGGACTTCGACGGGCGGAACCGCATCGAGTTCAGTACCCCGGACGATGTGCAGACGGGGTGGGTCGAGATCGACAGCGCCCGGAAGGTCGGCGCCGTCCGCGCCGGGTTCGCCGGCGAGTTCGAGGGCTTGCCCGCCGTGACGGCTGAGGCCGAAGCCGATCTCGGACGCTGGTGGAGCACGGGCGCCCTGCTCCGCGTCAGCGCCGCGCACCCGGTGGGCGAGGCGGGCCTGACCGCCGACCGGGCCGCGGACGAGGGCGGGCAGTGGACGGTGCACGTCGCCGCCACCGTCGCGGGCCTGGCGTGGGCGCGCCACCTGGTCGCGCTCGCCGGGCTGCTGTCCGGTCCCGCACTGAGGCGCTCGTTCCGCGAGAACGCGGACGCGTTCGCCGAGAAGTGGAACGGCGCCGCCCCCGGAAGCGGGCCCGCCGGCCAGGCCGCGGCCTCCACGCTCCGCGCCCTCCTGGGCCGCTAGGCGTATTGGCAGGTCTCGCCGAAGCAACGGCGCTTTCTCGGTGTTTCATGCCGATATTCGGGCGGGCCCGTGCTGGTTCGGCGCGCAAGCTGGGGTGGTTGACGGAGGGCCGCGAGGCGGGGGTTGCCCAGGTCACGGACGCTGGTTACCTTGCTCCCAAATAGATAGGAAACCTTCCTGACAATTAGCGGCATCGGGGTTCGGGGGAATCCGCCGGCTTTCCGACCACGAGGGAGTACCCCTTGCGCCCCCGCTCTGTGCTCAGTGTCCTCGCCGTCCTGCTCGCCGTCCCGCTCGCCCTCCTCGTCCCGGCCGCCGCGCACGCCGAAGCGGGCGCGACCGCGACGTTCGGCAAGCCCTCCGACTGGGGCTCGGGGTGGGAGGGGCGGTTCACGCTCACCAACGGCACCGGTGCCGCGATCGACGGCTGGCGGGTCGAGTTCGACCTGCCGGCCGGGACGTCCGTCGGCACCTACTGGGACGCCCTCCTCACCAAGGACGGGCAGCACCACACGTTCACCGACCGCGGCTACAACGCCGCCATCCCGGCGGGCGGATCGGTCACGTTCGGGTTCCTCGGGAACGGTCCCGGGAGCCCGCAGAACTGCACGTTCAACGGCGAGCCCTGCACCGGCGGCCCCACCGATCCGGGCGGGCTCGGCACGCCCGGATCGGTGGCCGTCACCGGACGCACGGACACCTCGCTGACGCTGACGTGGGAGCCCGCCACCGGGACGCCGTCCGGATACCGCGTCTACGAAGGCTCGTCCGTCAAGGCGACCGTCACCGGCACCACCGCCACCATCGGCGGGCTCGCGAAGTGCGAGACGCACACCTACACGGTCAAGGCGTACGACGACGAGGGCGAGTCGGCCGCCGGCGGCCCCGTCACCGCGACGACCAGCGGATGCGCGACCGGGCCGCTCCCCCGGCACTTCCTGACCGGCTACTGGCACGACTTCGTGAACCCGGCGCAGGAGCTCAGGCTCTCCCAGGTGCCGGACGAATACGACCTCATCGCGGTCGCGTTCGGCGAGGCCACGGCGCGGGCAGGCGAGGTCGCCTTCCGGGTCGACCCGGAACTCTCGACCGCCCTCGGCGGCTACACCGACGCCCAGTTCAAGTCGGACATCGCGGCGCTCCAGGCCAGGGGCAAGAAGGTCATCCTGTCGGTCGGCGGCGAGAAGGGAACGGTCCGGGTGTCGGACGGCACGTCCGCCCGGCTCTTCGCCGACTCCGTCTACGGGCTCATGACCGAGTACGGGTTCGACGGCCTCGACATCGACCTGGAGAACGGCCTCAACCCGGCCTACATGGAGCAGGCGCTGCGCGCGCTCCGCGCCAAGGCCGGCGCCGGCCTGATCATCACGATGGCGCCGCAGACGCTCGACATGCAGTCCACCGGCGGGTCCTACTTCCAGCTCGCGCTGAAGATCAAGGACATCCTCACCGTCGTCCACATGCAGTACTACAACTCGGGCGCGATGCTCGGCTGCGACCAGAAGGTGTATTCGCAGGGGACGGTCGACTTCATGACCGCGCTCGCGTGCATCCAACTGGAGGGCGGGCTCCGTCCCGACCAGGTCGCGCTGGGGCTGCCGGCCGGTCCGGGCGCGGCGGGCGGCGGTGTCGTGGCGCCGTCGGCGGTCGGCGACGCGCTCGACTGCCTCGCGAAGGGCACCGGGTGCGGCTCGTTCAGGCCGCCCCGCGCGTATCCCGACATCCGCGGCGCGATGACGTGGTCCATCAACTGGGACGTGACCAACGGCGGCGGCTTCGCGAACACCGTGGGCCCGCACCTGGACACGCTGCCGTAGGAGGCCGGAGATGCGGAAGATCTGGGTCCTGGCGGCGCTGGTCGCCGGGCTGCTGGTCGGGGTCACGGCCCCGGCGCAGGCGGCGAACATCCTGGCCAACGCCGGGTTCGAGAGCGGGTCGCTGAGCCCGTGGGCGTGCGACGGCGGGTCGGTCGTCGGCAGTCCCGTCCGGACGGGGAGCCACGCGCTCGCCGGCGGTGTCACGGCCGGCAGCACCGGTCAGTGCACGCAGACGGTGGCCGTGCAGCCGAACACCGCCTACACGCTCGAAGCCTGGGTGCGCGGCAACTACGTGTACCTCGGCGTGACCGGCGGATCGTCCACCTGGACGCCGTCCGCCACCGATTTCACCAAGCTGTCGGTTGCGTTCACCACCGGCGCGAATCAGACGTCCGCGCAGATCTTCCTGCACGGCTGGTACGGCACCGGGACGTACTACGCGGACGACGTCGTCCTGGACGGTCCCGGCGGCGAACCGCAGCCGGGAGTGCCGGGTACGCCTGGAACGCCCCAGCTCGGCGCCATCACCGACACCTCGATCGCCCTGTCCTGGGGCCAGGCGTCGGGGACGGTCACCGGCTACCGCGTCTACGAGGGCAGCACGGTCAAGGCGACCGTGACCGGTACGAACGCCACCATTTCCAACCTGGGAAAGTGCACCTCGCACAGCTACACGGTCGCGGCCTACAACGACGTCGGCGAGTCGGCCAAGTCGCAGCCCGTGAGCGGCCGCACGTCCGGCTGCGTCAACACCGGACTGCCCAAGCACGCCCTCATCGGCTACCTGCACGCGAGCTTCGCCAACGGCTCCGGCTACGTGCGCATGGCGGACGTCCCCGACGCGTGGGACATCATCGACCTCGCGTTCGGCGAGCCGACGTCGCCGACGTCCGGCGACATCCGGTTCACCCGCTGCCCGGCCGGCGAATGCCCGAACGTGGAGAGCGACGAGGAGTTCATCGCCGCGATCCGCGCGAAGCAGGCGCAGGGCAAGAAGGTGCTGATCTCGATCGGCGGCCAGAACGGCCAGGTGCAGCTCACGACGACGGCCGCGCGCGACAAGTTCGTCCAGTCCGTGTCGGCGATCATCGACAGGTACGGGCTGGACGGCCTGGACGTCGACTTCGAAGGCCACTCGCTCTACCTCGACGCCGGCGACACCGACTTCCGCAACCCCACCACCCCGGTCATCGTCAACCTGATCTCCGCGCTGAAGTCGCTCAAGGCGAGGTACGGCGGGAAGTTCGTCCTGACGATGGCGCCGGAGACGTTCTTCGTGCAGGTCGGCCACCAGTTCTACGGCGGTTCGGGCGCGGGCGACAACCGGACGGGCGCGTACCTGCCGGTGATCCACGCGATGCGCGACGACCTGACCGTCCTGCACGTCCAGGACTACAACTCCGGTCCGGTGATGGGCCTGGACGGCCAATACCACACCATGGGCGGCGCCGACTTCCACATCGCGATGACCGACATGGTGAAGGCCGGCTTCCCCGTCGCGAACACCGGTCGCACGTTCCCCGGCCTGCGCCCCGACCAGATCGGCATCGGCCTGCCCGCCGCCGTCAGCGCCGGCAACGGGTACACGCCGCCCGCGCAGGTGCAGCAGGCGGTGACCTGCCTGGTGAAGGGCACCGGCTGCGGCGGCTACACGCTGCGCGGCGGGACCTCCCCTGACCTGCGCGGCCTGATGACCTGGTCGGTCAACTGGGACCGCTACTACGGCTGGCAGTTCATGGACAGCCACGAGCCCTTCCTCAACGGCCTCCCGTGACCCCCTGCCCCGGAGAACCACCCCACCCCCACCCCGGAGGAAGAAGCATGAGTTCGATCCGCACGAAGGCCGCCGCGGCGGCGGTCGCCGTGCCGGCCGCGTCCGTCCTGGTCGTGCTCGACACGGCGACCGCGGCGAGCGCGCACGGCACGCAGCGTGTCGGCGTACGGAGCGCTGGCGCTGCTCGCCGCGTGCGGTCTGCTGCTGATCGCGCAGTGCGGGGCCGCCGGCCGGTCATCGTCCGGCGGCCCGGCCCCGGCGGATGCGGGACCGGCTGCGCGGCTGGCGGCGGCCCCTGCGGGCGCACCCAGGCGAGCACGCGGCGCACGGCGGGATGCCGCGGACCACCGACGCCGAACTGGCGGCCCTCGCCGGGTCACCACCGGGCCGGTTCGAGCGCGCGTTCCTCAACCTGCTGATCGCCCATCAGGACGACGCCGTCCAGATGGCGCGGCTGGAGGCCGGCAAGGGCGAGGACGCGTGGACGAGGCGGCTGGCGCAGCGCGTCGAGAAGTCCCGCTCCGCCGAGATCGACCAGATGCTGGCGTTCCTCGGCTCTCCCCGCCGGAACGCATCACCGTGAAGGGACGCCCCCGCAGACACCGGTTCGCGTCGCGACGGCCTGAGCTGAGTCCCCCGGTCCCCCGATCCCGCCCCCGATCCCGGGGCCGGCGTCGTCGCCCCCGCTCGCGGCGCCGGCCCCGCTCCATTGCGAAAGAGCCCGCGCACCCTCGGCGCGCGGGCTCTGGCGCAGCTCCGTCACCAGCGGTCGAGATGCAGCACCTCGTCCAGCGGGACGCGCGGGGCGGGCCGGAACGCGTCGCCGGTGTAGTAGGCGGTCGGCAGCAGGGCGCCCTGCCGGACGTCCCGCGGCAGGCCGAGCAGCTCCGCGACCTCCCGCTCGTACACCAGGTGCAGGGACGTCCAGGCGGTGCCGAGCCCGCGGGCGCGCGCCGCGAGCGCGTAGCTCCAGGCGGCCGGCAGCAGCGACCCCCACAGGCCGGCCTGGTTGCCGGCGGGCAGCTCGCCGCCCTCGACCCGCAGGCACGGGATCACCAGGACGGGCACCTCGCCCATGTGCTCGCCCAGGTAGGCGGCGCTCTCCCCGACGCGGCGCTGCACCTCGGCGCGGTCCGGGTCGTCCTTGTAGAGGTCGCCGGCCGACTGCTTCGAGGCGGCGTAGGCCGCGAACGCGCGCCGGTAGTACTCGCCGATCGCCGCCCGCTGGCCGGGGTCGGTCACGACGATCCACTGCCAGCCCTGCCGGTTGCTGCCGCTCGGCGCCTGCAGCGCGATCTCCAGGCACTCGCGGACGAGCCCGATGGGCACGGGGCGGCCGAGGTCGAGGCGCTTGCGCACCGCGCGGGTCGTGGTCAGCAGTTCGTCCGGGCTCAGCGGCAGTGTCGTCATGCGCCCATCGTGCACCGCGATCAGTCCACGTCGACCACCGGGTTCAGGAACACCTCCTTGGCCTCGGCGGGGGTGATGCCGGTGCGGCCGGTGAGGTCGTTGCGCGGGTCGGTGAACCGGAACCGGTAGCCGCGCGGCGGCAGGTGGCCGATCTCCCACCAGTTGCCGTCGAGGTCCTTGAGGTAGAACGAGTAGACGCCGTGCTGGCGGAGGGGCTTGTTCAGCTCCTTCACGCCGTACTCGTCGGCCACCTCCGCGATCCGGCGGTACGCCTCGTCGACCTCCTCGTCGCTGCCGACGTCGAGGCCGTTGTGGTAGAGGAGCGGCATGTCGGGGCGGTCCGGCTTGGACTCCACGCACACGTACGTGTGGTCGCCGCCGAGCCGGACGTAGAGCGCCGCCATCATCGGCTGGACGACTTCGAGCCCTAAGACCTCCTCGTAGAAACGGCGGGTCGCGGTCACATCGGTGATCTTGAGCGTGCCATGGGAAAGGAAGCGGGACTTGACAGCGGGTTCCTTCGTCGAGCGGTGCGTGATCGCGGGCATGGACCCTCCAATTCGACGTCCTCGCAAGGCGCCGCAACGGCAGCCGTTCCCATCTATTTCACGGCAATTAGCCGCTTTAGGGAACCCTTGGGGTCTTACGTTGCGCTTGAGCGGCGAGCGACTAGTCTGTCGGAATGGTTGCCACTTCCGGCGTTTCCTCCGCTCCGTCCAGGCTTGGCTGGCTTGACGCGCTGCGCGGCGGGGCGGCCCTGGCGGTGGCGCTGCACCACGCGAGCTACGTCTACCTCCCCTCACTACGGGTCTGGCTGAAGGAGTGGTTCGATCCCGGCCTGGCCGGCGTCCTCGTCTTCTTCCTCGTCAGCGGATACATCATCCCCGCGTCGCTGGAGCGCCGCGGCAGCGTGCGCGGCTTCTGGATCGGCCGGTTCTTCCGCATCTACCCGCTGTTCGCGGTGACCTGCCTGCTCGCGATCCTGCCGTTCCTGCTGGGCGTGCTCGGGCTGCGCGCCGGGCTGGAGCAGTACTCCCCGGCGACCGCCGTCCTGGCGCACCTGACGATGCTGCAGGACCTGCTGAACGTCCCGAACGCGATGAACGTGCTGTGGACGCTCTCCTACGAGATGGCCTTCTACCTGATGGTCGTCGCGCTGTTCGTGGTGGGCGGGCACCGCAGGTCCGCGCCCGCCGCCGTCGCCCTCACGGCCGCCGCGCTGGTCGCGGTCGCGCTGACGGCGACCGGCCTGCTGACCGGCGCCCGCGTCCCGGCCGCGCTGCTGTCCCGGACGGCCGGGACGGGCCCGGTCGTCGCGGTGACGGCCGCCGCCCTGCTGCTGGCGATCGGGGCCGCGGTGTCCCGGCACGCCGCGGCCCGCGTCGCGGGCGGGCTCCTCGGCGGCCTCGTCGCCCTCGTCCTGGTCGCGGTGAACGGCCGCGTCGGCGCGTGGGAGGGCCTCATCATGCTCGCGGTCATGTTCGCGGGCACCGCCGTCCACCGCGCCGAGCGCGGCCAGATCACACGGCGGGCCGGCGCGGCCGCGGGCGGCGTCGTCCTCGCCGGCGCCCTCACCGCCGGCCTGTGGCACGCCGCCCCCTACGGCCTCAACGCCCAGGTGGTCTGGGCCGGTGCCGTCCTCTCCGCCGCCCTGGCCTTCACCATCGGGTGGCGCCTGCGGCACCGCCGCTTCCCCGCCTGGGCCACCGGCCTCGGCACCATCAGCTTCTCCCTCTACCTGCTGCACCCGCTGCTGCTGATGGTCGCGGCCCAGTTCCTCGGCTCGTCCGGCCGCGACGACGCCGTGGGCCTGACCCTCTTCCTGCTGGTCCTGCTGGCGGCCGGCTGGGCGTCCCAACGCTGGATCGAGGCCCCCGCCCAACGCCTCGGCCGCCGCCTGACCCGCCCGCCCGCAGCGGATCCACGGCTGAAACCGCGCCCGGTCACAGCTTCTTCGCACAGATGATGTCGCTGCTCAGCCATCCGCGCGGCCGATCGCCGGCATATCGCGGCCAGGGATAGGAGAATCCACCGCTTTCGGATTCGGCCGCTCGAATGGCGAGCGAGCCATATATCGTTCACGTCCGGTCGGTCTTCTGCCACTTTCGCCTTCCGCACCGTCACATGGCGGGCGGACCGGTTTCCCGGGGGTGGTCGTTTGGCTGTGATCGGCGTGTGATCCGGTGTGCCTACGGTTGACGGGTGACCCGGGACCACTACGCCGTCCTCGGTGTCGCGCGGGACGCGTCGCAGGACGACATCAGAGCCGCCCGCCGGGCCCGGCTGCGCGAGGCCCACCCGGACGCGAACCCGGACGACCCGACGGCGGCCGAGCGTTTCGCCCTCATCTACGAGGCCGCGGAGGTCCTCGGGGACCCCGAACGCCGCAGGGCCTACGACGCCTCGCTCCGCGCGGGCCCCGGCCGTCCCCGGACCTGCTACGACGTTCTGGAAGTCGCGCCGGACGCGTCCGCCGCGGAGATCACCGAGGCGTACCGGAACATCGTCCGCGCGGCGGGCAGGCCGATCCCGGAGAGGGCGGTGACGGCCTACCGGCGGATCGGCGACCCGCGCCGCCGCGCCGGATACGACCGCGAACTCGGCATCCCGACAAGGGGGCAGGCGGGCGACATCGTCGTCCAGGTGTCGCGGGACGCCGCCCGGGCGGGCGCCGCCTCGGTCGCCGTCCCCGACCGGGAACTGTGCCCGCACTGCGACGGCTTCGGCCGCATCCCGCTGCCCTGCGACGTCTGCGAAGGCCGCGGGTACTGGCGATGGGCCGGCTCGGGCACGCGGTGCGGGGCCTGCGGCGGCCGCGGCACCGACGAGCGCGCCTGCTACCGGTGCGTCCTGTCCGGCTGGGTCGGGACCACCCGGACCGTGGCCGTGCGGATTCCGGACGGCTTCCACGCGGGCACGCGCGTCACCGTCCGCGACGACCTTCTCGGGCTGGTCGCCTTCCGGCTCGTCCCCGCCGACGAGCACCCGATGGCGGACGAGGTCCGGTGACCCCGGAGCGGCGGTCGTGAGCGGCGGACGCGGAGCGGGCAACCCGCGGGGGGCCGAAGTCATGGCCACCGGCATCGTCTCGGTGGGGCTGCACCTCGCGGGGTTCCTGTGGGCGGCGCGGGTGCTGCTGGGCCTCGCCGCGGCGCTGTGGGTCGCCCTCGCCGTGACGTTCTGCGCGCTGTTCGGCGGCGCGGGGCGGTGGCGGGAGGAGACGTCGGCCCCCGCCGCGCTGACGACCGTCGCCGGGACGGGGGTGCTCGGCGACGGCGTCGCGATGATCTCGCGGCCGGTGGCGGCGGCCGTGCTGCTCGCGCTCACCGCGGCGCTGTGGCTCGCCCTGCTGCCGCGCGTGCTCGGCAACCTGCGGTGGCCCGTCCCGGGCGCCGCGTACATGGTGACGGTCGCGACGCAGGCGGTCGCGGTGCTGGCGGCGACGCTGGCGGTGGAGCTGCCGGCGCGGTGGCTGCTGTGGCCGTCCGGGGCGATGCTCGTCCTCGGCCTCCTGCTGTACGTGCTGGTACTGGCGCGTTTCGACTTCGGGGAGCTGGTCGGCGGGGCGGGCGACCACTGGGTGGTGGGCGGCAGCCTGTCGATATCGGCGCTGGCGTTCGCGAAGGTGACGCTCGCGACGGACGGTCCCGCGCCGCTCGCCTGGGGGACGCTGGCCGTCCTCGCGGTGGCGCTGACCTGGTACGCGGTGCTGGTGGTCTGCGAGGTGCTGCGCCCCCGGACGGCCTACGACGCCCGCCGCTGGTCGACGGTGTTCCCGCTCGGCATGACGGCGGTCGCGGCGATGACGGCGGGCCGGGCCTGCGGCGTCCCGTGGCTCGGGACGCTCGGCGAGGCCCTGCTGTGGCCCGCCGCCGTCGCCTGGGTCGCCGTGGCGGCCGGGGCGGTGCGTCACGCCGTCGCGTCCGCCTCGTCCTGACGGCGGGGGCGGGGCAGGAACGCGACGATGACCGTCCCGGCGGCGGTGATGGCGGCGGCGACGAGGAACGCCGCCGCGTAGCCGTCCGCGAGGTCGGAGCGCGCGGCGGCGGTCGTGCCGAGGACGGTGAGGCCGATGGCCCCGCCGATCATGCGGGACGTGTTGACGATGCCCGCCACCGCGCCGGCCGCGGACTCGTCCACGCCGCTCGTGGACGCCTCGACCAGCGGCGTCATCAGCAGGCCGAAGCCGAGGGCCATGGTCGCGCCCGGCCCGAGGATGGAGCCGAGGAAGGTCCCGCCGGCGTCCAGCACGGCGCTCTGCCAGGCGAACCCGGCCGCGGCCATGAGGCCCCCGGCGCCGGCGAGGAGGCGCGCGTCCATGCGGGCCATCACGGCGGGGGCGATCCGGGAGCCGATGATGATGCCGGCGGTGTGCGGGAGGAACGACAGCCCGGTCCGGACGGCGCTGTAGTGCAGGACGTTCTGCATGTACAGCGACAGGAAGTACCAGAGCGCGAAACCGGCCGTCATCAGGACCAGCGTGGCGATGTTGCCCACCGCCACGGTGCGCAGGCGGAACAGCCCGAGCCGGACGAGCGGGTGCGGGGTCCGCGCCTCGACGCCGACGAACACGGCCAGCAGCGCGAGCCCGGCGGTGAGCGGGATCAGGGACGTCCAGCCGTGGTCCTCGGTCTGCCCGATGCCGAAGGCGAGCAGCCCCACGCCGGCGGTGACGAGGACGGCGCCGGGCACGTCGAGCCGGACGCGCCCCGCGCCCCGGCCGTCGTCGCGGAGCCACCGGGCGGCGACCGCGGCGACCGCGACGCCGACCGGGACGTTGATCAGCAGCACCCAGCGCCAGCTCAGGTAGTCGGTCAGCAGCCCGCCGACGAGCCCGCCGGTCGCGCCGCCCGCGGTGCCGACGGCCGTCCACATGGCGATCGCCTTCGTCCGCGCGGGCCCGGCCGGGAACGTCGCGGTGACCAGCGACAGCGTGACTGGCGCGAGGATCGCGGCGCCGACCCCCTGCACCGCGCGGGCGCCGATCAGCATGGCGCCGTCCTGCGCGAAGCCGCCCGCGAGGCTGGCGGTGACGACCAGGCCGAGGCCCGCCAGGAAGACGCGCTTGCGCCCGTAGAGGTCGGCGGCGCGCCCGCCCAGCAGCAGGAACCCGGCGAACGCCACCGAGTAGGCGTTGACGACCCATTGCAGGCCGGTGGCGCCGAGCCCGACGCCTTCGCGGATGTGGGGCAGCGCGACGTTGACGACGGAGACGTCCAGGACGACGAGGAACTGGCCGATGGACGCGGCGAGCAGCGCGGCCCAGCCCGGCGTCCTCGCGGCCGTCCGCGCGGCTTCCTCGTCGGTGAGGTCGGTTGCGGTCATAGGGGACATGCTGCCTTTCACCCCGGCCTGCCCGCGTCGGGCAACGGGACCAGAGGACTACGTCCCATCGGCCTAGGTCCCCGCCCGCGTTTCGGCCGGCCCATGGACGGCATCAGTGTGCCGGGGGTATGGATGCGGACGAAACGGAAAGAACGGTCGCACGGCGGCGATGGCACGGAGGTTTCATGCGCGGCCCGGATGAGGACGACGATGACGGGCTCAGGTGGCCGGCGGGCGACGCCCGGACGGTCCGGCAGGTGTTCGACGCGGCCCCCGCCGCGATCGTCGGCCTGGACGGGCCGAACCACACCGTGGTCGCCGCGAACGCCGCCGGCCGCGGCCTGCTGGGCGCCGACCCCATCGGGCGGGAGATCCGCGACCTCGTCCCCGAGGCCGTCGGGCAGCAGCTCATCGGCGCGCTGGACCGCCCCTTCGCCACCGGCGTGCCCGAGCTGATCACCGAGTGGCGCGTCCAGCTCGGCGCGGGCGAGGGCCTCGCCCCCGATGACGTCTACATCGACGGCGCCGTGGTGCCCCGCCGCGCCCCGGACGGGACGGTGACGGGCCTCGTCGCGGTCGTCCGGGACGTCACCTCGCGGGTCCGGGACCGGCGGGCGCGGCGCCGCTCGCCCCGGCCGAGCACGGACGCCCGCGACGCCGTCGGCGTCCTGCAACGGCAGCTGCTGCCGCCCGGCCTGCCCGTCCTGCCGGGCCTCGCCATCGGCGGGAGCTACCTGCTCGGCCGCGCCGAGTCGTCCGCCGGCGGCGACTGGTTCGACGCCGTCCCGCTGCCGGACGGCCGCGCCGCCCTCGTCGTCGGCGACGTCGCCGGGCACGGCGTGGCCGCGTCCGCGGCGATGGGCCAGCTCCGCGCCGTGCTGCACGACCGCCTCGACCACACCGGCGACATCGCCGGGGCGCTCGCCGCCGCCGGACGGCTCGCCGGCCGGCTCCCCGCCGCCCGCGCCGCGACGGTCTGCGTCGCCGCCGTCGACCCCGCCGACGGGCGGCTCGCCTACTGCACCGCCGGGCATCCGCCGCCGCTGCTGATCCCGTCCGGCGGCCGCGCCCGCTACCTGCCCGCGTCCGGCGGCGGCCCGCTCGGCACCGGCTCGGCCTTCCCCCTCCTGGACGACCGGCTCGCGCCCGGCGACCAGCTGCTCCTCTACAGCGACGGCATCATCGAGCGCCCCGGCCGCGACCCCGCCGCCGGCACCGTCGAGCTGGCCGAGGCCGCCACCGCCGTCGCCGCCGGCCGCGCGCTCCGCGAGGACTGGCTCGCCGCCGTCGACCGGCTGACCGCGCAGACGCTCGAACTGCTCGTCCGCGCGACCGGCCACACCGACGACATCGCACTGCTCGCCGCCCAGCTCACCGACCCGCCGTCCCCCCTCCTGCTGGACATGCGCGCGGACCCGGCCGCGATCCCCGCCGCCCGCAAGGCCCTCGACGAGTGGCTGTACGACCTGGGCGCCCGCACGGAGGACGTCGCCTTCCTGCGGCACGGCGTGGGCGAGCTCGTCACCAACGCCGTCGAGCACGCCTACGGCTCGCCCCCCGGCAACGTCCGGCTGCGCGCCGCCCCCACGAGCCGCGGCACGGTCGAGGTCGAGGTGTCCGACCGGGGCCGCTGGCTGGAGCACCGCCACGACACCGACCGCGGCCGCGGCCTCGCCATGGCCAGCGACTTCGTCGACGAACTCGGCGTCGAGACGGCGCCGTCCGGGACGACGGCGACCGTCCGGCACCGCCTGCTCCGCCCCGCCCGGCTGCTGACCTCGCCCGACTTCACCCCGCCCGAGGCCCCGCCCGACTCCCCCGGACTCCTGCTGATCCTGGACCAGCCCTCCCCCGGCGCCCCGCGCATCCGGGTGGACGGCCCCGTCGACTCCGCCACCGCCGCCCAGCTGCGCGAGGAACTCCAGCTCCGCACCCGCGGCGGCACCCGCCCCCTCACCGTCGACCTGACCGGCGTCACCCACCTGGCCAGCGCCGGCGTGGCCGTCCTCCACGAGGCCGACACCCGCACCGCCGCCCTCGGCCACCCGCTCACCCTCTACGCCCCGGCCGGCAGCCCGGCCCACCACGTCCTCGCCACGGCCGCCCTCCCCCACACCACCACCGACCCCGGCTGACCCGCCGGCACACCGACCGGACTCGGTCAGACG
>NZ_JBIQHY010000009.1:91712-105402 GCF_044508335.1 Actinomadura sp. | reverse complement strand
CCCATCAGAACGACGGCCGTTGAGCGGACCGCCTGTTCTGTGGACTGCCTCCGCACCGGAAAGTCATCGGCGCCCGCCCGGCACCGGAGCGCTGCCCGCGCCGGCGAACCCGGCGCGGGGCCGGGGTCAGGCGATCGCCTCCACCTCGTCCCGGGTGAGGGCGGGGTCGGGGGTGGTCGGCGCGGTCGAGGCGACCGGCGCCGAGACGCCGCCGGCGACGCGGGCCTCGGCCTCGCGGTACTCCCTGATCGGGCCGGTGGCGTCGTGCAGTCCGTTGAGGACGAGCCACAGCGCCGCCCGGCGGGCGCGGAGCCGCACCGGGTTCGGCGGCCGGTAGAGGCAGAGCTTCTGCGCCCACCCCGGGAGCATGTCGCGGGCGGCCCAGTCCATGAAGGGGCCGCCGGGCTCCCAGGGCTTGAGCTTGCTGTCGCGCAGGTTCGGCCCGGTCTGGAACGCCTTGATCGGGGTGAGCGCGAGGCGCGGCAGGTAGGACTCCAGGCACTCGGCGACCTCGGCCTTGGTGGCGGGCAGGTCGGTGCCGCCGAGGGCCTCGCCGACGCGGACGAACTCGCGGTAGTAGCGGTCGATGTCGCGCAGCGGGCGCCGGTGGTAGCGCTCGTGCGCGGTCGCGATGCCCCAGACGACGGTGGCGTAGTTCCAGCGCAGCCATTCGGGGTCGTCGGCGTCGTAGGCGAGCCCGTCCGGCCGGGTGCCCTTCACCGTGTGGTGCATGGCGCGGACGGCGCGGGCCAGCTTCTCGGCGGTCGGCGTGGAGCCGTAGGCGGTGCCGATGAAGAACGACAGGGAGTGCCCGAGCCGGACCGCGGCGCCCTCCGGGTCGATGTTGCCGGTGGGGATTCCGTCGACGCGCTCGGGGATGCGGGAGTGGTCGTAGGCCATCCAGCTGATGCTCGGGTCGAGGCCCTCGATGTAGGCGGCGCCGACCAGGCCGAGGAGCAGCGTGGGCAGGTGCGAATGCACGTACCAGACCGCGCTGCCGGGGCCGAACCAGCCGGGGTCGCCCTCCGGCCCGGCGAAGTTCAGGCCCTTGAAGAACCTGGAGCGTATCTCGGTGTCGAAGGCCCGCTCGAACCGCGTCGCGACGATGTTCGTCTTCCCCGGCATCTGCACTCCCAGTTCTGGTGACGACTGTAGCCAGAGTAGTTGTCTGGGTACATCCGTGTCCAGACTCGGATCGCGGGAGGGCCGGTATCGTCGGGGCATGGCGAACGCGCGCACGGCCACGTCCACCCGGTGGGCCGGGGTCCCCGCGAGCCGGCGGCGGGACGAGCGGCGCGCCATGCTCGTCCGGGCCGCGTACCGGCTTTTCGGCGAGGAGGGCGAGGCGGGCCTGACGGTGCGCGCCGTGTGCCGCGAGGCCGAGCTGCACACGCGCTACTTCTACGAGAACTTCGCCGACACCGCCGAGCTGCTCGCGGCCGTCTACGACCGGCAGGCCACGGCGCTCGCCGAGGTGCTGGACGCCGCGGTCGAGGAGGCGGGCCCGAGCCCGGAGGCCCGCACCCGCGCGGGCATCCGCAGCGTGCTGCGCTTCATCAGCGACGACCCCCGGCGCGGGCGCGTCCTGTTCGCGGAGGCGCCCGGCAACGAGGTGCTGGCCGAGCGGCGCCGGGCCGCGCAGACCGCCCTGCTGGACGGCGTGCTCGCGATGAGCAACGTCGAGAACCCGCGGCTGCCGGTCGTCATCGCCGCGACGATGTTCACCGGCGCGATGACCGAGCTGGCCCAGCGGTGGGCGGACGGGCGGCTCGGCGACGACCTCGACGCGGTCGTCGACAGCGCCGTCGAACTGTCCCTCGCCCTCCACACCGCCGCCGCGCGGCACGCCCAGAAGAACTGACCCGCGGCGCGCCGCCCCCATGCCGCCGCCCCGCGGGCGAAGGCGGCACGCCGCAGGCCGGCGACCGGCCGGTCAGCCGATCAGCTTCAGCGCCCGGTCCAGTGAGATCACGTCGGCGTACTTGGCCTGCAGGTCGAGCAGGTTGGCCTCGTGCAGGCGCCGGTCGCGGTCGCCGCACGCCTCGTCCACCACGAGCGGGCGGAACCCGTGCTGCAGGGCGTCGGTCGCCGTGGCCCGGACGCAGCCGCTCGTGGTCAGCCCGCAGATGAACAGGGTGTCGACGCCGGACGCGGTCAGGGTCGCCGCCAGCGACGTCCCGTGGAACGAGCTCGCGTACTGCTTGGTCACGACCGTCTCCCCCGGCGCGGGGGCGACCCCCTCGGCGAAGTCGCCGAGGGGGCTCCCCTCCTCGAACACCCGCAGCGCCGGGATCTTGCGGCGGAACAGCCCGCCGTCCACGCCGCCGGGCCGGTAACTCACACGCGTGAAGAGCACCGGCAGCCCGGCCGCCCGCCCCGCGCCGATCAGCGACACCGACGCCGCCAGCGCGCCCTCGACCGGGGCGCGCAGCGGCGAGCCGTCCTCCAGGTAGGCGCGGACGAGATCGACCACCAGCACCGCGGGCGACCGGCCGCAGCCGAGGCTCTCCCCGAACCCCGACTCCCGGTAGCCGGCGACGATGTCGCCGGTCATCGCCGCAAAGCGTCGGCGGAGCGGACGTCGACCGGCGGGCGCGGCGCGGGCAGCCCGGTCTCCTCCTCGCAGCGGGCGAGGATCTCCTCCAGCGGCGGGCCCATGTCGAACACGGGGATCTCCGTCCGCTCGGCGGCCTTCTCCGCCCGCAGCCGCTCGGTGGCCTCCTCGTCGAGGACGCCGTCGGCGGTGCAGACGACGCCGTACCCGTCGCGGGCTCCCTCGACGGTCACGAGGCCGCGCAGCACCTCCGTCGCGACCAGCTCGGCGGGACGGGCGAGCGGGTCGCCCCATCCGCCGCCGCCCCAGGTCACGAAGTGCAGCACGTCGCCCGGCGCGACCGGGACGTCGTGGACCTTGCTGGGCAGCACCTCCCGCGTGCCGTCCGCACGGTCGATCCACTTGCGGCCCCGCTCCCCCGGCCGCCCGCCGTTCACGCCCCACGGGTAGGTCAGCCAGCGGTCGTCGTGGATCGCGATCGTGCCCGGCTCCTCGAAGCAGTAGGCGACGTCCACGCCGTTGCCGCCCCGGTGCAGGCCGGCGCCGCCGGAGTCGGCGATCGTCTCCCACCGCTCGATGCGCAGCGGGTAGTACGACTCCAGGTACTCGCAGGGGATGTTGACGAACGACGGCCACAGCGAGTGCCCGTCCGGGCCGTCCCCGACCGGGCGCCCCGGCACGCCGCCGAACCCGATCGAGTACAGCTGGAACCACTCGCCCTCGCGCGGACCGGACGTGTAGTGCCCGGAGTACATGAAGTGCGGCGAGGACGAGAACCCGGCCGCGTTCAGGATCTCCGGGTTGGTCTGCCCGAGCAGCCCGCCGAACAGGTCGAACACCCGGCCGATGCCGTGGTTGCGGGCGTTCAGCGCGGCGGGGTGGCGCGGCTTCCAGAACGAGTCCTCGGGGATCGTCACGTCGATCAGCGGGTAGAAGCCGTCGTTCCACAGGATCTGCGGGTCGGCGACGGTGATCACGTAGATCCCGAAGAACATCCGGACGAGGTTCTCGTTGATGAAGTAGTTCACCGGCCCGACCGCCTGCGGCGCGGCGTGGCTGAAGTCCAGGTGGACCTTCTCGCCGTGCCGGGTCAGCGAGATCTTCAGCTCGTAGGGGCCGTAGCCGCAGCCGTCGTCGCAGATGTAGTCGGCGAACTCCAGCGTCTGCCCGTCCTCGAACAGGGTCGCGAGCAGCACCTTCATCGCCTGGTAGTTGCGGTCGAGCAGGGCGTCCAGCGCGGACAGGTACGTCTCGACGCCGAACCGGTCGCACAGCTCGTTCACCCGCCGCGCCGCCGTCGTGCAGGCCGCGACGAGGCCGTTCAGGTCGGCGCGGTTCCAGTCGGGCATCCGCACCTGGTTCAGGATGATGCGCAGCGCCGCCTCGTTCAGCTCCCCGCCCTCGTAGAGCTTGAACGGCGGGACGACCACGCCCTCCTCGTAGATGGTGCGGGCGTCGGCGGGCATCGAGCAGGGCGTCTTGCCGCCCACGTCCGACATGTGGCCGAACATCGACGACCAGCCCACGAGCCGGCCCCGGTGGTAGATCGGCACGACCAGCAGCCAGTCGTTGGCGTGGCTGATCGCCGCGCCGCACGCGTACGGGTCGGACGTCATCAGGATGTCGCCCTCGCCGATCGTCCCGTCGAAGTTGTCCAGGAAGTCCGGCACCGAGAGCCCGAACTGGCCGACCACCATCTTCCCGGACGGGTCGGCGATCAGCGGGAACTCGTCGTGCTGCTCGCGGATGCCCGGGGACAGCGCGGTGCGGAACAGCACCTCGTCCATCTCGTAGCGCGCGTTGCGCAGCGCGTTCTCGATGATGTCCAGGGTGACCGGGTCGACGTCGACCCGGCCGACCGGCTCGGTGGTGGTCTGCAGGATCTCGGCCATCAGCCCTCCTCAGTGGGACGGATCAGCAGGCTGCCGCTCGGGTGCACGGTCGCGGCGTGCCCGGGCAGGACGAGGGTGGTGGAGTCCATCTCGACCACGACGGCCGGGCCGGTCACCACGTCCCCCGCGCGCAGCTTCGCGCGGTCGTAGATGCGGGCGGGCACGTGCGCGCCGTCCATCCACACCTCGGTCTCGCGGACCAGCGCCCCGGACGGGTCGCCGTCCCCCTCCGGCAGCGTCCGCCAGGCGACCTCCGGGCGCGGCCCGCTGACCGTCACCCGCAGGTTGATCACTTCGCGCTCGTTGTCGAGCAGGAACGAGAACAACCGCTTGTGCTCGGCGTCGAACGCGGCGCCGAGCTCGGTGAGCAGGTCGCCGTCCACGGTCTCGCGGTCGATCTCGACGGGGATCTCGAAGCCCTGGCCGTGGTAGCGCAGGTCGATCTGGTACGTCGCGGTCTGGCTGCCGCGCGGGACGCCCTCCGACTCCAGGCGCGCGGCGGCCGCGTCCTCCAGTTCGGCGAGCACGGCGCGCAGCTCGGCGTCGTCGAGGGTGGAGAAGCGGCGCACCATCGTGCGGGCGCTCTCGTCGCGGGCGCAGGTCGTGGCGTCCCCGTAGGCGCACAGGACGCCCGGCGACGGCGGCACGATCACCGGCCACGAACCGGTCAGCCTGCCGAGCGCGTTCGCGTGCAGCGGCCCCGCCCCGCCGAACGACATCAGCGCGAAGTCGCGCGGGTCGAAGCCCTGCTGGACGCTGATCAGCCGCAGCGCGCCCAGCATGTTCTCGTTGACGATGTCGATGATCCCCGCCGCAGCAGCCTCCACGCTCGGCAGGCCCATCGCCTCGGCGATGCCGCCCACCGCCTTGCGGGCGGCCTCCACGTCCAGCGTGATCTCCCCGCCGGCGAGCTCCGTCGGCAGGTAGCCGAGGACGACGTTCGCGTCGGTCACCGTGGGGTCGGTGCCGCCCGCGCCGTACGCGGCCGGGCCCGGGTCGGCGCCCGCCGACTGCGGTCCGACCCGCAGCGCCTTGGTCAGCTCGGGGACGTGCGCGATCGATCCGCCGCCGGCGCCGACGCTGCGGACGTCCACGCTGGTCGCCCGGACGGTCAGGTCGCCGACGCTGGTCTCCCGGCCGATCCGGGGGCGCCCGCCGAGGACCAGCGCCACGTCCGTGGACGTGCCGCCCATGTCGAACGTGAGGAAGTCGCGGTACCCGGCCTGCTCGGCGAACCACACCGCGCCGGTCACGCCGCCCGCCGGGCCGGACAGCAGCAGCGCCACCGGGTCCTCGGCCGCCTTCGCCGCCTGCGTCAGCCCGCCGTCGCTGCGCAGCACCGCGAGCGGCGCCGCGATCCCGCTGCCGGTCAGCGACCGGTCGAGGTTGCTCACGTACCGGGCGACCTCCGGCTGCACGTAGCTGTTCGCCACGGTCGTGACGGTCCGCTCGTACTCCCGCATCTCCGGCAGGACGCGGCTGGACAGCGACACCGGGACGCCCGGCAGCTCCTCGGCGGCCAGCTCGCCGAGCCGCCGCTCGTGCTCGTCGTTGGCGTAGGAGTTGATCAGCGAGATCGTGAGCGCCTCGATGCCGGCTCCGGCGAGGCGGCGCAGCTCGGCGCGGGCTCGGTCCTCGTCCAGCGGGGCGACGACCGAGCCGTCGGCGGCGATCCGGCCGGGGACCTCGACCGTGTGCTCCAGCCGGGCGAGCGGCTCGGGCTTCGGCCAGATGATCCAGCCGGCCAGCCCGCCCGGAACGAACGACCGGGCGATCTGCAGCACCTGCCGGAACCCCTGGGTGGTCACCAGCCCGACCCGCGCGCCCCTGCCCTGCAGGATCGCGTTGGTCGCCACCGTCGTGCCGTGCAGCACATGCGCCACCTCGGACAGCTCGATCCCGGCGTCCCGGCATACCTTGCGGATGCCGTTGAGGACGCCCTCGGACTGGTCCGCCGGGGTGGACGCGGTCTTGGCGCGGTGGCTGACCCCGGTCTCCTCGTCCACCAGCAGCACGTCGGTGAACGTGCCCCCTACATCGACGCCTAGGCGATAACCCATGCCGGCCTCCCGATGCCGTGCTCGATCATTTCGGCTCGCTTCTAGATGGCTCCGCGCTCGGCCAGCGCGGCGATCTCGTCTTCTCGGAGGTCCAGGAGGCCGCCGTACACCTCCCGGTTGTGCTCGCCGAGCGCCGGGCCGGGGTGGCGCACCGCCCCGGGCGTCTCGCTGAGCTTGGGGAACGCGTTGTGCATCGGGAGCTCCCCGAAGTCGGGGTGGGCGAGGCGCACGATCGCCTCGCGGGCCGCGAAGTGCGGGTCCTCGAACATGTCCTTGGCGGTGTAGATGCGGCCGGCCGGGACGCCGCCCTCGTGGAGGGTCTCCAGCAGATCGGCGGTCTCGAGCGTCGCCGACCAGGCGGAGATCAGCTCGTCCAGCTCGGCCATGTTGCGGCCCCGCGCGGCGTGCCCGGCG
This sequence comes from Actinomadura sp., assembly GCF_044508335.1. Classification (NCBI taxonomy): domain Bacteria; kingdom Bacillati; phylum Actinomycetota; class Actinomycetes; order Streptosporangiales; family Thermomonosporaceae; genus Actinomadura; species Actinomadura sp. The sequence goes on along the minus strand of NZ_JBIQHY010000009.1, from coordinate 98,482 downwards.
AACCGGGGGTCGTCGGCCAGCTCGGGGCGGCCCATCGTCTTGGCGAGCCGCGCGAACACGGTGTCCTGGTTGGCGGCGATCAGGATCATCTCGCCGGACGCGGTCGGGTACACGTTGCTGGGCGACACGTTCGGCAGCACCGACCCGGTGCGCTCCCGCTGGTAGCCGGCGACGGCCCACTCGGGCAGCAGCGACTCCATCATCGCCAGCACCGCCTCGTAGATGGCCGAGTCGACGACCTGGCCGCGGCCGGTGTTGCCGCGGTGGTGGACGGCGGCGAGCGCGCCGATCGTCGCGAACACGGCGGCGAGCGAGTCGCCGAGCGAGATCCCGGCGCGGGACGGCGGGTTGCCCGGGTCGCCGGTCACGTAGCGGATGCCGCCCATCGCCTCGCCGATCGACCCGTATCCGGCGCGCGGCGCGTAGGGGCCGCTCTGCCCGAACCCGGACACGCGGACGAGGATCAGCCCCGGGTTCCGCTCGCGGAGGGACTCGAAGTCCAGCCCCCAGCGCTCCAGCGTGCCCGGGCGGAAGTTCTCCACCACGATGTCGGCCCGCTCGATGATGCGGCGCGCCAGGTCCTGCCCCTCGGCGGTGCGCAGGTTGCAGGTGACCGACTTCTTGTTGCGGGCGACCACCGGCCACCACAGGGACTTGCCGTGCGGCTTCTCCCGCCCCCACTGGCGCATCGGGTCGCCCGTCCCCGGCGACTCCAGCTTGATCACCTCGGCGCCGAAGTCGCCGAGCAGCTGGCCGCAGAACGGCCCGGCGAGCAGCTGCCCCATCTCGACCACCCGCAGGTCGGCGAGCGGTCCCCGGGCGTCCCGCGGGGCGCCGTCGTGCGTTGACATCTAGCGGATCCTCGTTTCGGTCGCGTCGTCCCGGCCGTCCGTGCCGTCTGTGTCGTCCTGGCCGCCGGTGTCGTCCTGGCCGCCGGTGTCGTCCCGGTCGCCGGCCGGCGCTTGGTCGCGGGCGGCGCGCAGCAGCACCGCCTTCGCGGCGAGCACGTGGGCCCGCATCACCGACTCGGCCCAGGTGCCGTCGGCCGCCCGCAGCGCGGCCACCAGCTCCCGGTGGTGGGCGCAGCTGCGGGCGAGGTCGTCCGGCGAGTACCGGTGGAAGGTGCGCATGACCAGCGGGAGCTGCACGACGGCGTTGAGCATCGACACCAGCCGGGCGCTGGCCGCGGCGGCGCGGACGATGCCGTGGAACTCGGCGTTCAGCTCGGCGACCCGGTCGAGGTCCTGGCCGTCGCCCGCGGCGGTGGCCCGCTCCATGAGGTCGCACAGCTCGGCCATGCGGTCGGCGTCCTTGCCGTCGATGCGGGTGGCGGCGCGGCGCGCGGCGGCGCCCTCCAGCAGCATCCGCAGGTCGTAGATCTCCTCCAGGTCCTCCGGCGTCCAGTCCGGGACGCGGGCGCCGCGGTGCGGCAGGACCTCGACCAGCCCCTCGACCTCCAGCCGGCGCAGCGCCTCGCGGACCGGCGTCCGGCTGGAGCCGGTCTGCTCGGCCAGCTCGGCCTCGCCGAGCCGCGCGCCGGGCGGGTGGACGCCGTCCAGGATGTCGGCGCGCAGCCGCGTGTACACACGGTCCACGGCACGGACCATCCGAACCCCCTCGTTCCGGTTGATTGCATGCAAGATATGCATTGAGGTCGCTTGACACAAGAGTCTGACCTGAACGATTCTGCAGAGCATTCGCGCATTGCATACAAGGGATGGCCGATGGCGAGCGTCGAACTGATCGAGGTGGGCCCCCGGGACGGGCTGCAGAACGAGGCCGCGGTCCTGCCCGCGTCCGACAAGGTGCGGCTGATCGAGCGGAGCGTCGCCGCCGGGCTGCGGCGGATCGAGGCGGTCAGCTTCGTCAACCCGAAGCGCGTCCCGCAGATGGCGGACGCCGAAGCCGTGATGGAGCGCGTCCCCCGGTCCGCGGGCGTCCGCTACGCCGGGCTGGTCCTCAACCCGCGCGGGCTCGACCGGGCGCTCGCCGCCGGCGTGGACGAGGTCAACGTCGTGGTCGTCGCCACCGACGAGTTCAGCCGCCGCAACCAGGGCTGCACGGTCGAGGAGGGGGTGGCCAACTGGGCGCGGATCGCCGCCGACGCGCGCGCCGCCGGGCTCTTCCGCACGGTAACGATCGCCGCGTCGTTCGGCTGCCCGTTCGAGGGCGAGGTGCCCGCCGGCCGCGTCCTCGACCTGGTGCGGCGGGTCGCCGAGAGCGAGCCCGACGAGATCGCGCTGGCCGACACGATCGGCGTGGGCGTCCCCGCGCAGGTGCGGACGCTGCTGACCGGCGCCGCGGAGGCCGCCCCGGGCGTCCCGCTGCGCTGCCACTTCCACAACACGCGCAACACCGGCTACGCCAACGCCCTCACCGCGCTCGACCACGGGGTGAGCGCGCTGGACGCGAGCACCGGCGGCTTCGGCGGCTGCCCGTTCGCGCCCGCCGCGACCGGCAACATCGCGACCGAGGACCTGCTCTACTCGCTCGACCGCATGGGCGTCGCCACGGGCGTCCGGATGGCCCCGCTCACCGAGACGGCGGCGTGGCTGGGCGAGCGCCTCGGCAGCCCGGTGCCGGCGCTGCTCGGCCGCGCCGGCGGGTTCCCCTGAGCGTCAGCCTTCCGCCGCGGAGGCGTCCCGCTGCAGGAACTCCAGCCGGTTGCCGAGGTTGTCGGACGCGTAGAAGCGGCGATGGCCGGGGAAGGCGCCGTCCCAGGTCACCTCGACGCCGTGCTCGGCCAGCCGCTCGGCCAGCCCGTCCAGGTCGGCGACCCGGATGCCGGGGTGCGCCTTGCGCGCCGGGCGGAAGCCCTGCTCGACGCCGAGGTGGATCTCCAGGTCGTCGGCGCGCACCCACAGCCCGCCCCGCGCGGCCAGCTCCGGCGGCTTCGCGATCTCGCGCATCCCGAGCGCGTCGACGTAGAACGCCCGGCAGTCGTCCTCGCTGCCGGGCGGGATGGCGAGTTGCACGTGGTGCAGCCCGAAGGCGAACGGCGACGCGTGATCCGGCCCGTACCCGCGCGCGGAGACCTCGCTCATGAGCACATGATCGCACGGGTGAAGTACACCCGGATGGTGGTCCCGCCGGGACCGGTGTGGATGCGGACAAGATCGGCCAGTTTGTGGACGAGCAGCAGGCCCCGTCCGCCGACCGTGTCGGGCGGGACGGGACGCCGCCCGGCCAGCGGATCGTCGATGTGCCCCGCGTCGCTGACCTCGATGATGAGGTGCGTCGCGTCGTGCCAGAGGCACAGCACGCCGCTGCCGCCGCCGTGCTCGACGGAGTTGGCGGTCAGCTCGCTGACCACGAGCTCGGCGTCCTGGACGCGGTCCTCGTCGAGCCCGGCCGCGGTCGCGCACTGCACGACCATCCCCCGCGCCACCTTCAGCGTGCCCGCGTTGAAGGGCAGCCGCCGCGGCGGGGCGGACGGCTCGGCGGCCTGCGGCGCCCCCCGACCCGGGTGATCGCCGACGCGCTCCCCGCTGCCGGTCATGACCGTCCCTCCGACCGCATCTCTGCCCTGCGGCAATCATGCATGGTACCGAGTGGAAGCGGACGCGGGGCCCGCTTCCGCCGTGGATCTTCCCTGGTCACCGAGGATTAGACACGCGCCCTCGCGTTCCCCCGGTCCGGGCGGAATGTCCGTCGTACACTGATTGATCATGAACTGAACCTGCCGGGAGGTCCCAACCGTGGACGACGAGCACGTGAAGGGCGGATCCGACGGCGAATCCGCGGGCGACCGGCCCGAGGACGCGACCGTCCCGAGCGTGGCCCGGATGTACGACTATTTCCTCGGCGGCAAGGACAACTACGCCTCCGACCGTGCCGCCGCCAAGAAGGTGCTGGAGGCGCTCCCCACGGTCGAGGGGGTGGCCCGCGCGAACCGGGCGTTCCTGCAGCGCGCCGTCCGCTTCGTCGCCGGTGAGGGCGTCGACCAGTTCCTGGACGTCGGCACCGGCCTCCCCACTCAGGGCAACGTCCACGAGGTGGCGCGGGCGGTCCGGCCCGACGCGAAGGTCGTGTACGTCGACAACGACCCCATGGTGGTCGTGCACGCACGGGCGCTGCTCGCCACCGACGCGCAGACCTCGATCGTCCAGGCCGACATGCGCTCCCCCGGGGAGATACTCGACGCCGCCCGCGAGCTGCTCGACTTCTCGCGCCCGGTGTGCCTGCTGTTCGTCGCCGTCCTGCACTTCCTGCCCGACGCCGAGGACCCGGCGGGCAAGATGCGGCGGCTGATCGACGCGGTGCCGCCCGGCAGCCACGTCGTCCTCTCCCACGCGGCCGCCGAGGAGCAGCGCAACATCCGCGTCGGCGAGACCTACCGCTCGCAGTCGGCGAGCGCGCCCCTGGTGGCCCGGACCCGCGACGAGGTCGCCGCGCTCCTCGACGGGCTGACCGTCCTCGACCCGGGAGTCGTCCGCCTGCACGAATGGCGCCCGGCGGGCGGCGAGTACGTCACCGACGCCGGCTGGACGGCCGTGGCGCGCAAGGACGGCTGACCGGCGCGCGGCGGCGTCAGGCGCCGAGGCCGTCCAGCCCGACGAGCCGCATCCCGTGCTCGCGGCAGGCGGCGAGCAGCCCGCGCTCCTGCTCATCGGACAGCTCCGCGCCGGCCACCGCGACGGCGGGCACGCCGGACCGGCCGCACGCCCCCGCCACGCCGGGCACCGCGTACGCGGGGACGGCGATGACCGCGAGGTCGGGCGGCTCGGGCAGGTCGGCGAGCGTCGCCACGCACCGGACGCCGCCCGCGCCGTTCCCGGCGCAGTGCGGGTTCACCGCGTAGACGGAGCCGTCGAAACCACCGCGCAGCAGGCCGTCGAGGACCGTCCCGCCCTCGTGGGACGCCCCGATGACCGCGACGACCCGCGCCCGCACCCCGCCGGAGAGCTCTGCCATGCCCCAAGCCTCTGACGCGGCGGGTCGCGGATCAGGGTCCCAAAGTCCCCTGCGGCCGGGACCAAGGTCCCGGTTCGGTCTTTACCTCCCACTTCGCACACTGGGAGGATGACGGCCTTCTGGGCTTACCGACCATCGTGAGGACCGGAACCCCCGTGGAACTCAACGCACCCGACAGCACCCTCCGGATCGGCGGCCGCCCGCTGCCGGTCGTCGGCCCCGCCCGGATGTACGTCTGCGGGATCACCCCGTACGACGCCACCCACCTCGGCCACGCCCGCACCTTCGTCTGGGCCGACGTCGCGGCCCGCGTCCTGCGGCACGCGGGCGGGGACGTGCGCGTCTGCCGCAACGTCACCGACGTCGACGACGTGCTGTACCAGGCCGCGCACCGCGCCGGCAGCCCCTACGACAGCTTCGCGGCCGTCCAGCAGTACTACTTCGAGCGCGACCTCGACACCCTCGGCGTGCGCGCCGTCGACCACCAGCCCCGGGCGCACAACCACGTCCGCGAGGTCATCGCGCTGGCCCAGGGCCTGCTCACCGCGGGCCACGCCTACGTCCGCGACGGCGCCGTGTACTTCCGCGGCGCCGACGCCCGCCGGCGCACGGGCCTGGCCCGCGACGAGGCCCACGCCCTCCTGGCCGAGTACGGGGACGAACCGGATGATCCGCGCAAGGAGCATCCGTTCGACGTCGCCGTGTGGCGCCCGTCCCGCTCGGGCGAACCCGCCTGGCCCAGCCCGTGGGGTCCCGGCCGTCCCGGCTGGCACGCCGAGTGCGCCGCGATGGCCATGACGACCTTCGGCCCGTCCCTCGACCTGCACGCCGGCGGCACCGACCTGCGCTTCCCGCACCACGCCTACGAGTCGGCGATGGCCGAGGCGCTGACCGGCGTGCGCCCCTTCTCCCGCACCTGGCTGCACATCGGCATGGTCCGGCGGGACGGCGTGAAGATGGCCAAGTCGACGGGCAACCTCGTCCTGGTCTCCGACCTGGTCCCCGACCACCCGCCCGCCGCCGTGCGGCTCATGCTGATCACCGCGCCGTGGCACGACGAATGGGACTACACGCCCGGCGTCCTCGACGAGGCCGCCGCCCGCCTGGACCGGCTGCACACCGCCGCCGGCCGCGCCGACCGCTCCCCGGCAGCCGAGGCGGCCGTGACCGAGGCGCTCCTCAGCGACCTCGACGCCCCCGCCGCGCTCGCGGTCGCCGAACAGGAGGGGGGCCGCGCCGCCCGCCTGGCGATGCAGGTGCTCGCCCTCACCTGAACGGACCTTCGTCCCAGCCGCTGAGGACCCTTGGCCATGGGGAGCCCGGTGCGCACGCCGCGAGCATGAGGGGCCGCACCTCACCACCGAGGGAGACATCCTTGAGCACACGGGCACCGCGGCCGGTGCACCCTCCCGCCCCGGCGCGGATCGTCGTCGGGGTGGACGGCTCCCCGGCGTCCCTGACCGCCCTGCACTGGGCCGCCGGCGAGGCGGCGCGGCGGCACGCCGAGATCCTGGCCGTCCGCTCGTGGCACGGCCGCCGCGACCGGCTGATCGCGTCCCTCGACCGGGAACGCGAGCGTGCCCGCCGCGCCCTGGCCGCCGACATCCGGGCCGTCCTGGGCGCCGAGCCCCCGGTGCGCGTCCGGCAGGAACTGGCCTTCGGCAACCCCGTCCGGACCCTGCTGCACCTGGCGGCGAAGGCGGACCTCCTGGTTCTGGGCGACGCGCCGAGACCCCGCGGACCGGTCAGAACGGCGTGCCTCCGCATGTCCGCCTGCCCGGTGGCGCTGATCCCACCCACGCCGTCGGACCGGCCGGTGAGCCGCCCGGCGTCCGCGCCCTGACACTCAAGCCCGT
>NZ_JBIQHY010000009.1:13587-91612 GCF_044508335.1 Actinomadura sp. | reverse complement strand
CCGTCGGACCGGCCGGTGAGCCGCCCGGCGTCCGCGCCCTGACACTCAAGCCCGTCTACCGGCCTGGGAGCCGCCTCGCCGGGGGTCGCCGACGACGAGGCGGCCGAAGGGCTGCGCCGTCGCCGCCGAGGCCGGCCCCGGCAAGACCGTCGCGGTCGTCGGCGACGGCGCGGTCGGCCTGCTCGGCGTCCTCGCCGCCCGCGAGTTCGGCGCCTCCGACGTCATCACCGGACGCGGCGAGGAGGGCGTGGCGGCGATCAAGGAGCTGACCGGAGGGCTGGGCGCGCACTCGGTCATCGGGGCGGTCGGCACCCAGGAGGCGATGACGCAGACCGTCCGCTCCACCCGGCCCGGCGGCCACGTCGGCTACGTGGGCGTCTCCCACGGCGTCCAGATCCCGGGGAGGGAGCTGTTCTACTCCGGCGTCCACCTGCACGGCGGTCCCGCACCGGTGCGCCGCTTCCTGCCCGAACTGATCGACCTGATCTGGAACCGCGAGATCGACCCCGGCAAGGTCTTCGACCTGACCCTGCCCCTGGAGGACGCCGCCGAGGCGTGCAAGGCCATGGACGAACGCCGCGCGATCAAGGCCCTGCTGCGCCCCTGAGGCATGGTTCGCCCTGGTCATCGCGGGTACGCCGCGTCGGTGAAACGCCAGGGGCGGAATCGGGGGACGTGATGCGCATACGTTCGCGGCGCCGCCTGCGCGCGCTGCGCTGGCCCGCGGGCATGGGCCTCGCGACGTGGCGCTGGCTGCGGCGCTCCCGCGGGGTGCCGCGGCGCAGGCTGCGCACGGGGGTCCGCTCGGACGTCGAGCGGCTCCCGCGGCGCGGCGGGGACCGGCTGCAGCACGCCCGGCACGGCGTCGGCCCGCTCTACCAGCGGCGATACACGGTCAGGATCTCCGGCAGCCCGCTGAACGCCGCGCAGCTGATCGACCGCCTGGGCGACGACCTCAACGCCGCGTCGCCAGTGGAGATCGCGGTCTTCGACAAGACCTCGGGAACGTCCCGGCCCCTGGAACTCGGAGACGAGTACGTCGTCCACATGCCGGGGCCTTGGAACTGCCCGGTGCGCGTTGTGGAACGCACACCGGTGTCGTTCCGGTTCGCGACGCTCCGCGGCCATCTGGAGGCCGGGGAGATCGAGTTCCGGGCGGCCGATGCCCGGGAGGACGACCTCGTGTTCACGATCGAGTCGTGGGCGCGGAGCGGCGACCGGCTGGCGGAGGTCCTCTACGAGAGAGTGGGCATCGCCAAAGAGATGCAGCTCCACATGTGGGCGCACTTCTGCACCCGGGTCGCCGAGCTGTCCGGCGGCCGCATGGACGGCGACGTGGAGGTCCAGACCGAACGCGCGGAGGTCTCCGCCCCCGGAAGGCAACTGGTGACCCGGGCGATCACCACGGCATTCGCGCGCACCTTCGCCCTCGCGGCGCGGCTGCGCGACCGCCCCCTGCATCCCAAGGGGCTCGTATGCGACGCCACGCTCGTCCTGCACGGAACGTCCCAGCACTGGGGCGTACCTCTCCTGGACGACCACGCGGAACTGCACGGCGAAGCCCGGCTCTCCCGAGCAGTCGGCCTGCCACCGCCGCTGCCGGATTTCCTGGGCCTGGCACTGCGCTGGCACCAGGCCGGGGATGCCCCCGCGGAACTGCTGCTGGCCACGACCGGACACACCCCGCTGGGCCGCCACCTGCTGCGCCCCGCGACCCACTGGAGCCCGTCCTTCTACAGTTCCCTGCTCCCGTACAGAGCCGGTGACCGCCGCATCCTGCTGGGCGCCGTCGCGCCCGAACCCTCCATCCCGGCCGACCTGACCGCACTCGCGCACTCCATGGACGAGCCACTACGGCTGACCCTGGTAGTGGCGACCGAGTTCGGCCCCTGGGAACGATTCGGCGAACTGCAACTCCTGAAATCCGCACACAACGACAGCACGCGCTTCAACCCTGCCCGGAACCCCATCCGCGGCCTGCCTCCGGCCGGCCTGTTCCAGCAGGTGCGCGGCCCCACATACGACGCCGTCCAGCAGACCTCCGGGGAGGACGCCCAATGAGCGGCGGGACCCGCGTCCAGCACCGGATGATGCAGCAACGCGCCGCCCTGCACCGGCTCCCCCTGAACTTCGATCCGGACCAGCACGACATGAGCCGCCCGGAGAAAGGCTGGCACGTCGACGACTACCGGCAGCCATTGCCGCCCGAGCCGCCCGGCCCCCCGGTGCCCGGCGGAAGCTGGGAGATAGCTCGCGACCTGGTGAAGAACTACGCGTACGCCGACCCGGGCATCATCCGCGAGGTCTGCCGCTCGGGACCGCCCGAACCGGGCCAGGACATGCTCTTGCAGGGCCGCTTCTACGGCCTGCGCTTCTACCTGGGCCTGCGCATCGGCAGGGTCGTCGACGGATACATCGAACAGGACGGCCGCCGCGCACGAGTGTGGGGCTGGAACTACCGAACCTTGGAGGGCCACCTAGAACGAGGCCAGATGGACCAAGAGGTACGTAAATGGCTCGACACCGGCGAGGTCGAATTCCACATTCACGTCTTCTCGCAACGAGGCTCCATCCCGAACCCCATAGTCCGCCTGGGCTTCATGCTCTTCGGCCGCCTAACCCAGGTAAGGTTCTACGCCCGAGCCTGCCGCCGCATGGAAACCCTAACCAAGGAAGCCCTAACCAAAACCCCCAACAAACAGCCCCAGAAATAACCCCCTCTCCCCTGGTGAACAACCAAAGCCGGATCGAACGGAGAGGTGTTCGATGAGCGGTCATCCACCGGGACAACGACGCCTTCGCCGTCCTCATCCGGGACCACGTGGACCACGTGGTCCCGGATGAGGCGGTCCTGCGGCCGCCGACGCAGGGCGACACGCGGCGCCGTCAGCCGGTACGGCGGCCCTCCGCGTCAGCGACCGCCTCCACCTCCAGCAGAAAGTCGGTGTCGGACAGCCCGGCGACGAACACGGTCGTGCATACCGGTCGCGAGGTCAGGAACTCCGCGCGCGTGGTCAGATATCCGGGCAAGGTGTCCCTGGACACCAGGTATGTGCGCAGGACGACCAGATCGCCCAGGTCCCGGCCGGCCTTGGACAGAACCGCGGCGAGCTTGTCGAAGACGTAGCGGGTCTGGCCGACGATGTCGCCGACGCAGACCGCGCGGCCCTCGGAGTCACGCGGGACCTGACCGCTGACGAACAGCAGTCCGCCCGCGCGTACGGGCTCGGAGTGCGAGGAGCCCCACGGAGCACCGGTCATGTCCAGCCGCATCTCAACCATCCCTCCGGTCGCGCTCGAGCACCACCAGGCTCGGCGAGGCCGTCGAGGCGGTCCACCCAGGTGGCACCAGGCAGGTCGTGTCCACGTCCTCGAAAATCAGCGGCCCGGGCATGCGCCAGCCCTGGCGCAGCGTCGGCAGCGACAGCACGGGCATGTTCAGCGGCTCCCGCTCGAAGGCGACCTCGCGGTGCCCGATCTGCTCGACCTCGCCGTCTGCCGGCCAGTCGGGCAGCGTCATCTCCGGGGTGGGTCGCCGCACGAGCGCGCGCACGTTGACGACCTCGACCGGGTCCCCCAGGCGCGTGCCATAGAGGCGCTCGTGCTCCCGTTCGAAGGCCGCGACGATCTGTTCTTGGTCGAGGTCGTCCAAGCGCGGGAAGTCCAAGCCGATGAAATGGGATTGGCCCTCATAGCGGAGGTCCAGCCGACACTCGCTGAACGTCGCCTCGCTCCCGTCCGGGCCGACCGTCGCCAGTGCCCGTTCCCGAAGGTCGTCGAACAGGCGCGCAAGCCCTGGCACGCCCACCTCGTCGAGCAATGCGACGACACCGTGCGACTCCGAGGCGAGTACGTCCGCAGTGAGGAGCCCCAGCGCGGAGAAGGCCGACGCGTGCGGTGGCAGGACCACGCGGTCGATCTGGAGCGAGTCGGCCACGACGCAGCCGGCCTGGCCGCCCGCGCCGCCGAAGGCGACCAGCGTGAAATTCCTCGGGTCGATGCCCTTGTCCACGGTGATGCGGCGGATCGCGAGCGCCATGTTCTCGCACACGATCCTGTACACCGAGCGCGCCACGTCGGCCACCGTCTCCCCGAAACGGCCACGTAGCTTGGACAGCGCCTTTTCGGCCGCGTCCCGGTCCAGCCGCAGTTGCCCGCCGAGGAGCCGCTCGCCGAGAATCCCGAGGACCACCATCGCGTCGGTGACGGTCGGCTCGGTCCCGCCGCGGCCGTAGCACGCCGGACCCGGGCTTGAACCGGCGCTCTGCGGGCCGACGCGCAGCACGCCGCCGGTATCGATCCAGGCGATGGATCCCCCGCCGGCGCCGACGGACTCGACCTCGATCGAGAGCGTGCGGATCGGCACGTCCCAGCGCAGGTCGATGGTGTCGCCCAGCTCCGGACGCGCGTCCCTGACCACGGCGACGTCGCAGCTGGTCCCGCCCATGTCGAAGGTGATGAGGTCGCCGGAGATGCCGGTGCGGCACAGGTAGGACGCACCGAGGACTCCTGCGGCCGGGCCGGAGCGGGCCAGCACCGTGGGGCGTGCGAGCACGGCCTCGGCGGGCAGGACGCCGCCGCCCGAGTGCATGTACAGCAGGTCCGGGTAGTCGGTGTCGAGCGCGTTGACGTACTCGCGGATCGAAGGCTGCGAGCGGGCGTTGACGACGGTCGTGCAGGCCCGCTCGTACTCGCGGATGGCCGGGTCCACGACATGCGACAGCGACACCGGCAGCCCCGGTGCCAACCGGGCGGCTACCTCGCCGAGCAGGCGCTCGTGCACCGGATTGGTGAACGAGTGGAGCAGGCACACGGCGATGGCCTCGCAGCCGGCGTCGAGCAGCTCGCGCACGGCCCGCTCCGCCTCGGCGCGCTCGAGCGCGACCAAGACCGAGCCGTCCGCGTCCAGCCGCTCGTCGACCTCGATGCGCAGTGGTCGGGGCACGAGCGGCTCTGGCTTACGAAAGCCGACATACTGGAACGGGTTCGGACGGATCGACAGGCCGAACTCCAGGATGTCCCTGAAGCCCTTGGTGGTGATCAAACCGACGGTGGGGCTCTCCTCCTGGAGGATCAGGTTCGTGACGACGGTGGTGCCGTGCAGCAAGTGCAGGGCGCCCGCCCGGGCCTCGTCGGGAAGCCGCCCGATCAGTTCCTCGAAGCCCTCGTGCTGACGCTCGGTGGTGAGGACCTTGTCGCGGATGAACCCGTCCGGCCCGACCGCGACGAGGTCGGTGAACGTCCCCCCCACGTCCACCCCTGCCCGGGTGCTGAGGTTGTGCTTCATGTGCTGGCCCTTCCTGGTCTCAGGCGTCGTCCGCGGTGTAGCCGTGGGAGCGGTCGCGGTCGCGCAGCGACGCGGGTCGCTCGCGCGGGTCGCCGAATCCGCCGCCCCCCGCCGCGTACACGCGGTAGATCGAATCGGCCGGGACGGTGACGTCGCCGAACTTGGTGGCGCAGCGCGTGCCGAAGGCGGTCGGGAAGTCCTGCTCGCCGCCGCCGGTGTCCACGGTCAGCCGGCTGACCGCGCCGGGTTCCCCGCCCTCCAGGCCGAATGCCGGGGTCTGATTGCGGTCAATGCAGGCGGAGATGTCGGTTTCAGTAAGGACCTGGATCGCCTTGACATGGCCCATGCCGCCCCTGTACTTACCGTCGCCTCCCGAGCCCTCCCTCAGCGACCAGGAGACGATGCGGAGCGGGTAGCGCTTCTCCCAGATCTCGACCGACTCGTTGCGGCACGAGCCCATGGCATTCCACTCGACCGAGTTGCCGTCGGCGAACGCGCGGGCTCCGCAGCCGCCGCCTCCGAACGAGTACCACACGAACTCGTCGCCGTCGGCGGTCACGCCCGATCCGGTCGTGCAGTTCCCGCTGGCGTAGCTGCCCGCGGCCACGCGCTCGGGTACGGCCTCGGCAAGGGCGCGGAACACCGCCTCCGTGATGTGCGCGGTGGTGTCGGCGATCCCGACGAACAGGGGCGCCGGGTACTTCGGGTTGACGAGGCTGCCCTCCTGGGCGCGGACGTTCACACGGCTCAGGCAGCCGTGGTTGATGGGCGTCTCGGCGTCGACGACGTTGATGAGCGCCACGCTCACCGCGGCCTTGGTGCACGCGAGCGCGGCGTTGATCGGCCCGGCCGCCTGCGGAGATGTGCCGTCGAAGTCGACGGTCACGTGATCGGCGCGCTTGGTGATCGTGACCTTGATGACGTACGGCCCGCCGCCGACGCCGTCGTCGTCCATGACGTCCTCGCCGACGTAGGTGCCGTCGGGGATGCCGGCGAGCCCTTCGATGAAGCGTCGCCGGGAGTAGCCGATCGCCTCCTTGCCGGCGGCGTCGACGGTCTCCGCCCCGTAGCGGTCGACCAGGGCGCGGACGCGCCGCTCGGCGGTGATCGCCGAGGCGATCTGCGCCTGGAGGTCGTTCCAGTTGGACCGGGGCACCCTGATGTTGCGCAGCAGGAGTTCCTTGATGTCGCGGTCGACCTCTCCGCGGCGCATGATCTTGACCGCCGGGAGCAGCAGGCCCTCCTGGAGCACGTGGGTGGACTTGCCGGACCAGCCGCCCGCGGTGCTTCCGCCGACGTCGGTCCAGTGGCCCCGGTTGACCGCGTACCCCAGCAGCCGCTGGTCGTCGCTGGTGTACATCGGGCGCACCACGGCGACGTCGAACTGGTGGACACCGCCCGCGTAGGGGTCGTTGTGGAGCACGACATCCCCGGGATCAAGCCGTCCGTGCACCGCGAGGACGTTGTCGAGCACGTCCGCCATGGAGCCGACATGGATCGGTACGCCGGCCGCCTGGCAGATCATCAGGGCGTCGGCGTCGAAGAGGGCGCAGGAGAAGTCCAGCGCCTCGCTGAATGTCGTGGAGTAGGCCGAGCGCGCGGTCGTCTGCACCATCTCGTGGATCGTCGAGGAGAGATTGCCGCGGATGAGCTCGACGACGAGCGTGTCGTCCCTGCTTTCGGGCACGGTCATGTCCTTCCCGGTCGCCAGCCGTTCGCCCCCTGGTAGGAGGCGCGTGAAATCGTCGCTTCGTCAGGGTCGAGGATCTCCGCGGTCACACGGCCCTCGACCATGACCAGCACTCGGTCGCAGATCGCGGCCAGTTCGAGCGTGTCGGAGCTGGACACCAGCACGGTCCCGCCTCGCTCGGCGAAGTCCCGGATGATGTGGTGCACCTCGGCCTTGGCCGACACGTCGATGCCGGCCGTCGGTTCGTCGAGCAGCAGCAGGTCGACGCCGGCCGCGAGCCAGCGCGCGAGCACCACCTTCTGCTGGTTGCCGCCGGACAGGGTGGCCACCTGGGCCTTCGGGTCGCCCACGAAACGTATGTCGGTGAGCCAGCGGCTGGCCGCGGCGAGTTCCGCGCGCCTGCGCCCGGCCAGCCCGGGTGCTCGCCTCGGGCTGGACAGGGCGATGTTGTCGTAGCTCGACAGTGAGGGCACCAGGGCGTCGGCCCGGTCGGCGGGAATGAAGCCGATGCCGCGTGCCGCGGCCAGGCGGCAGTCGCCGGGGACCAAGGCGCCCTTGTAACGGACCTCGCCGCTTTCGCGCTCGCTCGCCCCGTACACCATCGACAGCAGTTCGCTCTGGCCCGCGCCGACGAGCCCGGTGAGCCCGACGATCTCGCCGGCGCCGACGGTGAAGCTGGTCGGCTGGACCTTGCCGCCCGCCAGCTCCCTGACCTCCAGCACGGGCTCGCGCTCCCGGCGGGCCGGACCGTCCCGCTCGGGTGGCGCCTGGCCGAGGTCCACGCCGACGTCGAACAAGTCGTCCAGCAGCCGCTCGATCGAGGCTCCGCCGCGCTCGTGGTCGGCGACGAGGCGGCCATCGCGGAAGACCACGATCCGGTCGCTCAGCTCCTGGACCTCGGCGAGACGATGCGAGATGAGAATGACCGCCGTGCCCGCGGCCGCGAGACGCCTGACGAGGTCGTGGACCCGCTCGGCCTCCCGGGGAGGCAGCGTGGCGGTCGGCTCGTCGAGGATCAGCACGGACGGGTCGGAGAAGGCCGCCGAGGCGATCAGCAGCAGGCGCTTGCCGACCGGCGACAGCGACGCGCACGACCGGCCCATGTCCAGGTCGCCGGTCAGGCCGAACGCGTCCAGCACCTCGGCGGCGTGCGCCCGCACCCTGTCCGGCCTGACGATCCCGCGCCGGGCGGTCAGCCGGCCGAGGTAGAGGTTGTCGGCCACCGACAGGTCGCCGACGAGCTGCATCGAGGTGTGCTGGTGAACGACGCGTACCCCGCCGTCCGCCGCGCGGGCCGGCGTCAACCTGCCGTCGCGCTCGCCGCCGAGGGCGACGTAACCGTCGTCAGGCTGTTCGACACCAGAGATGATCTTGACGAACGTGGACTTGCCGGCGCCGTTGGCGCCCACGATCGAGGTGACCGCTCCCTTCTCGACGGCCAGGGAGACGTCGACGAGCGCGCGTGTGCCGCCGAACGACTTGGAGACGCGCACCGCCTCCAGCGCCGGAAGGCTAGACATCGGACTTGGCCTTCCTCCCGAATGCCAGAGCGGCCAGCAGCACGAACGCGCTGACCACGTTCACGACCCACTGCGGCTGGTTCAGCAGCAGCAGGCCGGCCTGAAGGGTGTTCAGGAACAGCACGCCGACCACGCTGCCGAGCACGGTGAAGTGACCCCTGCGGCTCATCGAGACACCGAGGAAGGCGGTCACATAGGAGGGCAGCAGCAGGCCGGTGCTGGAGTTCGGGTAATAGGCACTGTTCTGCGAAGAGACCACGATCGCCGCCACCGCGACCGCGAGCCCCATGATCGCGAAGGCCGCCACGCGCACGCGGCTGGTGTTGATCCCGGCCAGCCGCGCCGCCGTCTGGTTGCCACCGACCGCGCGCACCTCGCGGCCGAGGCGGGTGAACCGGAAGACCAGGGCGATCGACGTCGCGAACACGGCGGCGATCACGATCGGGCGGGGAAGCGGGCCGACCGAGCCGCCCGAGATGTCGAGGAACGACTGCGGCAGGGCGACGATGATCGAACTCTCATGGATGGCGAGGGCCATCCCGGTGAACGCCCCGCCGAACGCGAGCGTGACCACCAGCGACGACTTCAGGCGCGATACCGCCGCGCCCACGACCGCGCCGAGGACGAGCCCGACCGCGGTCGCCAGCAGCAGCGAGCCGCTCACGCCGAGATGCCAGGACGTCATGCCGAGGATGGCCACGACGCTGACGACGTCGAGCAGCATGGTGAACGACAGGTCGAAGTCGCCGACGGCGAGCACGACGGTCAGGCCGGTGACCAGGATCAGCGCCGGGCTGCTCTGCACGAGGATCGAGCGGACATTGCTCCACGTGTCGAAGTCGCCGGGCCGCAGCAGACTGAAGATGACGACCGTGAGGACGAACACCAGCGGAAGGCCGAGGTGCCGGTACCGGCGCACCCGCTCACTGAATCCCCGCGGGACCGCGCGCACGGCCTTGTCGAGGGTCACGCCCCGCACGGTGTCCTGTTTCGAGGACATCACTTGAGGTCGAACTCCTGTTCCCATTTGGCGATCCAGGAATCGACCGTCGCCTTGGTGTACGGCCCCTGGTCGTCGGGCGGAACGTTCACCCCGGCCTTGATCACCTCGTAGTGCAGGTCCATGTCGTCCAGCGCACGGGGGTCGAACTTGGTGCCGTTCTCGAAGTGCCTGATGAGCTGGTCGAGGGCGAGCATCATCGTGGCCACGAGGTCGACCTCGGTGACCGTGTTCAGGTCGCCGGTCTTCATCTCCGGGTAGTTCGCCGCGTCGGCGAACGCGCTGTACACCTTCACGTCGGGCATGTTGAGCTTGCGCTTGGCCTTGGCCAGCGAGACGCCGGAGAAGTCGAACGGGGCGTAGGCCGCGTCGATGTCGGGGTGCGATCGCAGCAGCGCCACGGCGGCTTGGTCGGAGGACTGGAAGGCGTTGGCGATGTCGACCGGCACCGACCCGACCAACTGCATCCCGGCCTTCTTCGCCTCGTCGATGAACCCCTTCTGGCGCTGGCGGCCGACGAAGGTCTGGTTGCTGTCGATGTAGCCGAACTTCGCCCGGCGGCCCTTGAAGTCCTCGGCGAACGCCTGACCCATGAGAGCGCCGATCTTGTACTCGCTCGGCACGTAGCGCGCGGTGTAGTCGAGTTGCGACCCGCCGGCAGGCTCGACGTCGTCGCAGCACAGCAGGATCGGGATGTTCTTGGTCTTGGCGGAGCGGAACTGCGCCTGGAGGACCGAAGGGTCGTACACCAGCGTCATGATCGCGTCGACGTTCTGGTTGAGGTAGCCGTCGATGGCCTGCTGAGCCTTCTGCAGGTTGCCGCCGGGATCGGTGTACAGCGCCTTCCATCCGAGAGACTCGACGGCACGCCTGAACGCGTCGGCGAACCTCGTTTCGATGCCGCCATTGCCGACCACCGCGACGTAGGCGATCGTGCGCTGCTTACGTTCGCCGGAGTCGCCGGGGGACTGGCCGCAGGCTGTCGCGAGCAGCGCGACGACCGTGACAAGGGCGAAAAGGAGTCGTCGGGTACGGTGTGTGCTCCGCATTGCGGTCCTTCTTTCGCGTCGTGCTTGGGCTCAGGGCGTGCGAATGATCCCCTTGTCCTTGAGTCGCTGGATCTGCACGGGGGTGTAGCCGAGGCGGGTAAGGACCTCGGTCGTCGCCTCTCCGAGCGCCGGCACCGGCCCCGACGGAAGCGGCCGGCCGTCGAACCGGAAGGGGCCGAGGAGCGCCTCGGTGGTCTTGTCGCCGGCGAGATCGCACGTCACCCAGCGCTCCTCGGCGAGCAGCTGCGGGTGGGAGGCCGCCTCGTGGACCGTGCGGACATGACCCCAGGGGATGTCGGAGCGTTCGAGCAGTTCGATCAGCTCCGCGGCGTCCAGGCTCCGCGTCCACCGCTCGATCAGCGGTTCGAGCAGCTCCCGGTTCTGTAGTCGCCGCTCGGGGGTCGCGTACGCGGGGTCGGTGGCCAGTGTCGAGTCCGGCATGACCTCGCAGAGCCGTCGCCAGGCATCGGAGGTTTGGACGGCGATGTTGATGAGCTGACCGTCTCTGGTCGCGTACGGTCCGTACGGGACGATGGTCGCGTGGTGCATGCCCGCGGGCGGCGGGACGTGCTCACCGGCACGGGCGCGCAGAAGCAGCGGGGACATCCACTCGATCACGACATCGAAGATCGAGATGTCGATCCTGCGGCCGCGACCCGTGGTCTGTCGTTCGAAGAGGCCCGCCAGAATCGCCGCCAGCGCGTAGGTTCCGCCCGCCAGGTCGGCCAGTGACACGCCTGGCTTGGCCGGGCGGGCGTCGGTGCCCGTGCTCAGGGTGACGCCGGCCTCGCCCTGGATGAGCAGGTCGAACGCCTTGCGGTCGCGGTAGGGCCCGACGGGGCCGTAGCCGGTGACGGCGCAGTAGACGAGGTCGGTGAAGCGTTCCTCGGGGGCCCCGCCCAGCAGGCGCTCGACGACCCCGGGGCCGAAGTTGGTCACGAGCACGTCGGCGGTCGCCAGCAGGTCGTTCAGGACCTCGACACCCTCGTCGCTCTTGAGGTCGAGCGCGACGCTGCGCTTGCCGCGGTTGAGCCACACGAAGTAGGTGGAGTCTCCGTTGAGGAGCGTGTCGTACTCCCGGGCCAGGTCGCCGGCCGTAGGCCGCTCGATCTTGGTGACGGAGGCGCCCAGCTCAGCCAGGTGTCGCGTGCACAGGGGCACGGCGACGGCCTGCTCAAGAGCCACGACGTTAACCCCCGCCAGCATCCCCGGAGCGTGCATAGTTCCGCCTAACGATGTCACTTGCGTCAACTTTGACGTGATCTGCAAAGTCATGTTCTAGACGGAGAATCATGCATGATCCGTGGCGGCACGTCAACGGCCTGCGAAAACATGGGCAGCCGGACTCGGCCGGGACGACCTGTCACGCTCCCGAGCCCCGTTGGCGCAGCCGAGCCGAGGGGTGTGGGGCGGCGATCGGCCTCGGCCGGGGTCCATGGACCACCCGGATGCGGCGGCGACGCCGATGCGCCGGCCTTGATCTGCCGGGCACCACCCGGCCGACGTTCGCGGACACCGCACTGGGGCGTCGGCGCGGCGGTGGCGCGCACACGCGCTTGGTGACTGAATCCGGCCGCGCTCGACGGCATCGAAGCGCGTCGCCGACCACCCCGCCGCCCTCGCCCCGCCATCCGATCAGGGCCGGCGCAGCCGAATCCTCGACTCACTGACGAGCCGGCATGGACGACCGAGTGCGTGAACCAAAGACAGGAGCCGGCGCCGGTCGTCAGGTACGCACAGTGACTGTGCGCTTCTTCTCAGTCGTTGTCGATCTCGAACGGATCGGCGACGAGATCGCCGGTCATGTGCTGGGCGAGGGCCAGGAAGCTGTTCATCAGGTGCGCCTCGGTCGCTTTGGCGACCGCGTCTCCGTCGCCGGCTCGTGCGGCGTCGAGGATGGCCCGGTGCTCGTCCGTTGTCTCGTGGAGGCGTTCATCGACGACTTGCAGCACATCCCATGGGTACTGCTGCCACAGGCCCTGGATCTCCTGGAACAGGGAGTCGATGCCGGTCCGGGAGTAGAAGAGGAGATGGAACTCGCGGTTCACCCTGTTGAGAGTGATCCTGTCCGACTCGGCGACCGCCTCCACCATCTCCTCCATCAGCTTTTCCGCCTGGTCGAGGTCTCGTGGTGATACTCGCCGGACGGCGCGCCGCATGGCGTAGGACTCAAGCAGCCGACGCATGATGTAGGCCGTCTTGACCTGTTCGTAGGAGGCATCGGCGACTCGGACACCCCGATGCGGCTCCGAGACGAGTGCGCCTTCCGCCTCGAGCAGGCGCAGCGCCTCGCGCACCGGCGTGATGCTCGTGTTGAAACGCGCCGCCAACACATCCTGCTGGATACGGCTACCGCGGGCGAGGTCGCCTGCGGAGATCATCTTTCGGATCTCCTCGGCGATCACGTCACGCTTCGTGCGGCCGGTACGAGACGTCTTTGCGGCGACGTCCCTCGATGCCTTGGCGGACTCGTCTCGCGTCATGGGTCACCGTTCCTGGATGGGTTGCGGCCCGGGCTGCCAGTCTCGGTGGCCCTCCGGATCACTGCTGCCTCTCTCGAAGAGAGAGAAGAGGAGCCCACGGTAGTCCGGTCCGCGGGGAGGGGACAGCACGGCACTCTAGCCTCCAGCGGACCTGTTGACGACTTCTGGGCATCCGTCTAAGAAAAAAATATCTTCTCGCAAGTCATGTGTAAACCTTGACTATCATGTTCGATGCTGCCTAGTATCGGGCGCCTCACTCACCACGGAGGTTCCGACGATGGCGACGTCCCAGGCTCATCCGCCCAAGAACGCCGACGCTGCCCCGTCCGGAGTGCTCGAGGGGCTGCGGGTCATCGACTTCTCACGCCACATGGCCGGCCCGTACGGAACGGTGTTCCTCTCCGACTACGGCGCCGACATCGTCAAGGTCGAGTCCCTGCCGGCGGGCGACCCGACCAGATCGATGGGCACGGCCTACGTCGAAGACGTCGCCGGGCTCTTCCTCATGTGGAACCGGGGCAAGCGCAGTGTCGCCGTCGATCTGCGCTCCGAGAAGGGGCTGCGGGTGGTCCGGCGACTCGTCGCCGATGCCGATGTGCTCGTGGAGAACTACCGGCCCGGGGTCGCCGACCGCATCGGCATCGGGTGGGAGGAGATGCGCGCTCTCAATCCGCGCCTCATATACTGCTCGGTCGCCGCGTTCGGGCAGACCGGCCCGCTGCGCGACCACCCCGGCACCGACCCGGTGGTGCAGGCCGTCTCCGGAGTCATGTCCGTGACCGGGGAGGCGGACGGCGATCCGGTGCTCGTCGGAATTCCGATCGCCGACTTCACCGCCGCGATGGCCCTGGCGCAGGCCGTCCTGCTCGGTGTGATCGCCCGTGAACGGACCGGCCGCGGCCAGTACATCGACGTGCCGATGATGGGCGCACTCGCCTACGGGCTGACCACGCGACTCGCGAGCTACTGGTACGGCGGGGACGAGCCCCGCCGGAACGGCTCGGCGCACAGCGTAGTGGCGCCCTACCAGGTCTACCGGGCCGCCGACGGCGAGTTCGTCGCCGGCGCGTGGGCCGAAGACGCCTGGCCGCGGTTCTGCAAGGCCATCGAGCGCGCCGACCTGATCGACGACCCGCGCTTCGCGCGCAACGCCGACCGGATCGCTCACCTCGACGAGCTCAACGCCTTGCTGGGCGAGATCTTCGCCCGGCGCACCGTAGCCGAGTGGCAGGAGCGCTTCCATGAGGAGCGGGCGCTGTTCGGGCCCGTGCTCAGCGTCTCCGAGGTGATGGACCACCCGCAGATGCGGGCCCTCGGACTGGTACAGACTCTCGACCACCCCACCATCGGACCAATGAAGATCATCGCTTCGCCTGTGAAGATGTCGGACACCCCCGGCCGGGCGACCCTGCCGCCGCCGCTGCTCGGCCAGCACACCCGCGACGTGCTCACCGAAGTCGGGTTCTCCGCGGAAGAGATCTCCAGGCTCGCGAAGACCGGCGTGATCGTGGTGAACGACTGATGCCCACTTCGGAACCCCGGACGCCGCGCGTCGCCGACTTCAGCACCCACTACTCGGGGCCCATCGCCAGCCGGCACCTCGTCCAAGTCGGCGCCGACGTCATCAAGATCGAGGGCCCGCGGGTCGGCGACGGCAACCGCGGCCTGCCGCCGATGACGCGCTACGGCGACTCGATCAACCACCTGTACCTGAACGCCGGCGCCCGAAGCTTGACCGTCCACACGCGTTCTCCGGCATGGCCCGACGTCGTCGCCGCCGTAGCCCGGTGGGCCGACATCGTCATCGTCGGGAACCGGCCATCACTCGCCCGCAAGCGCGGTATCGACTTCGGCTCCCTGGTCCGGCACAACCCGCAACTCGTCTACACGCTCATCACCGGCTACGGCCTGGACGGTCCGCTGGCCGACTCCCCGGCGCACGGGTTGCAGATGGATCTCCTGGCGGGAGGGGTTCCGATCACCTGGAACGACGGGCAGCCGGAGATCGCGGCCGGATACCGCTCGTCCGGCACGACACTGGCCGGCATCGAGGCCGCGCTCGGCTCGCTGGCGGCACTGCACCGTCGCGACCGCGGGCTTGGCGCGCAGTTCGTTCACGTTTCGATCTGGGAGTCGGCGTTGTCCTGGCTCTGGCGAGACCTCACCACGTACGCCGCGAACGGTGAGCCGTGGACGGACTACCGGGATTTGGGCCCGCGCTACCGCACCTATGCGGGAAGCGATGACGAGGTACTGCTCGTCTGCCCCATGGAGAAGCACTTCTGGGAGCGGTTCTGCGATGTCCTTGAGCTGCCCGCTGAGTTTCGCGCCAGAGGCGATTGGTCGGGCGGATCGGATTACGGAACGAATTACGAGGGCGAATACGAGGCCATCCGCGACCGTCTTCGCACACGCCCCGCCGCCGAGTGGAACGGGCTGCTGACCGCAGCCGACGTTCCAGTCGCGCTCGTCGCCGACTGGCGGAAGACGATGACATCGGAGCACGCCGCCGTCAACGGCGTCATGACCGAGTACGAGTACCGAGGGCGAACGGTCTCCATTCCGACGACGCCGGTCTCGGTGAGTTCCGAAGTCCCGCCCGACGCCGATGACGCCGAACTCGCACGCCGGCACCGGTCGAAGGACCGCTGGATCGCGCCGCCGCCCGATCTCGGCGAGCACACCGCCCAAGTGCTCGATGAACTCGGTATCTCGCACCTGGCGTCGAAGCTCTCTCCCGGCGACTGACGATCGCTCGCCCGCACACGCAGGGGATCTTCATGTTCCAAGCTGACAGCGTGACAATCACGGTCCTGGTGGAGAACCAGGTCGACATGCTCCTGCCCGACCAAGCGAGCCCACTGGGCGGCGATACGCATTGTGTGACCCGTTACGGCCTGATCGAACACTTCGACCTCGGCCGCGTTCCTCCACAGGCCGAGAACGGCCTCAGCCTGCTGGTGGACGTGACTCGCGGCCGTCACTCGATGCGCGTGCTCTTCGACCTGGGTCTCACCGGAACCGTGCTACGACACAACATGCGATCGCTCGGCGTCGACCCCGCGTCCATCGACCACGTCGTGGTCAGTCACGGACACCCAGATCACTTCGGCGGCGTCCACGAGTTCCTCCGGCTGGCCGGTCGGCGGACACCGATCGCCACGCATCCTGACGCCGAACTCCCGCGGTACGCGCTGATGGCCGATGGCAGAGCGTCCGCGGTGTACAACCGAGAGTTCCGGTTCGAGACAGTCGAACGCTCCGGTGGCATCCCGGTTCTCAGCAGTGATTCGCTCGATCTTGGATGGGGTGTCCGCACCACTGGAGTGATCCCTCGCAGGACCGATTTCGAGGGGCCGCCGCCGTTCGTGTCCGGCGCGCCGGGACTGTACCAAGTGGGGCCCGAGGGCGACCTCCGCCGTGACGACGTGATGGACGAGATCGGCCTCATCATCGACGTCAAGAACGAGGGACTCGTCGTACTCACCGGATGTGCGCACGCCGGTGTCATCAACACCGTCAACCATGCGAAGGACCTGGTGGGCGACCGGCCTGTCCGGGCCGTCATGGGCGGGTTTCACCTCGGTTTTCCGACGACACCGGCCGAGAACGTATCGCTCACGGCAGACGCACTCGCCGAGCTCGAGGTGCAGACGATAATGCCGATGCACTGCAGTGGGCTAAGGGCGCACGCTCACATCTCCCAGACGATGAACGCGAACTATGTCCAACCGGCGGTCGGCTCCGTCCTCCATTTCGGGTCGGAGCGCCGATGACCGGGCCCGTTCCGGGCGCTCCTGGACCAGCGGTCGGCGTCCGGCGAGGACCCTGGTGCTGCGTGCTGCGTGCTGCGTGCCACCGACAGTCCGTCCCGGTCGGTGGAGGCCGCACTACTGGAATCCCGCCCGGGGTACGCGCCGAGCGGCATTGCCCGCAGGTTGGTCACCGCGTGGCGGCACTCGGGAGCGTCCGGCGAGTCCGTCGCCCTCGCACTCGAGACTGCCGGAGCGATCCGCCGAGAGTAGTCGGCACAGATGAGCACGATCGCGGTCAGCGGGCCGATGAGCGACGCCGTCCCGTTGCGGCTCACCAGTCAGGTCGCCCTCGAGGTCATCCGCGAAGCCACGAACTCCCTGCTGATCGTCAGCTTTGCCGCGCATGGCGTGACTGAGATCGTCAGCGAACTGGCCCGCACCGCCGACCGGGCGTGAACGTCGATCTCGTCCTCGACACGTCAACGGCGGACGGGGCACACTTAACGGCCCTGGCGCGGCGAAAGCCTTCCGGTCCCTGCGAGACGGGCCGGGAGTGCGTTTCTGGCACTGGCCTCGGGAACAGCGCCCCGTCCTCGGGCGGTCCCGCGCCACCCTGCACGCCAAGCTGCTCGCTGCGGACGAGAAAAGCGCACTGCTGGGCAGCGCTAACCTCACCGACCGAGCGTTAGCGGAGAACCTGGAGATCGGGGTGGTACTGCGTGAGCCTTCCGCCGTCCGAAGCCTCGTCCCCCACTTCCGAGCACTGATGCGCCCCGCCGCCGGCCCGCTCGTCTCGCTTCCCTGAAAATCCGGCTCAGGTAGCCTCGCTCGGCGTTGTGGGCTGAGCCTGTGCGTCCTGGTCCGCCCATTGGTCGCCTCGTCCCCACAGCACGATCGGCCAGTCGTCAGGCTGGCCAACGGTCATCCAGCCGAAGTGGTCGGCGTCGATGGTGTTGCCCCATGACAGGAACCCGCCGGTTTCCGGCCATGCCGCCGTGGGGTAGCTGTGCGGATGAGTTTCCCTCAGCTCTCGGTAGACATCCCCGATGTGCACCGCGCCCTTAGCCCAACTGCCACCTGCGTATCGCGGGTCCATGACCCCAGGTATTCGAGGGGTGCCTGTTCTCGCCCCTCCAGTCAGTTCCGTAGCCGCCGATCTGGAACTGCCGTACCGCTCGACCAACAGCATGAAGTCCGCGGGTAGGGGGCTGCCGAGCTCTGCGAATACGGCGTCCCAGCTTTTGGTCCCGAGGTCGGGAACGTCCGGTGGGGGAACGAGCGCTGCGAGTTCATCCAGCACGCTGAGTTCTGTCACCCGCTATGTGATACACCACCTGGCCGGGGCGCGGTAAGTGTGACGTCGTTGCGGCACTCGTGCGGGAGCCAATGGGCGAGCCGTAGGCGGAGGGGTGTGTTGGCTGCTCAAGGTCCTACAGACATTGAGGTCAAATCGCGCCGCGTCGCTTGATTTCACAACGCAGCGACCGCGCTGCTTCGAAAACGGGCCTCACTCGGGCGATGGGCGTACGGATCACGCAGTCCGCATCGGTGGCCAAGTTGCTCCGATGGCCCGGGGCGAGGGGCGCAGAGGTGTCCTCAGGTGACGATCTTGTGCACGGGTCAGCCTGCCTCACGGGTTGTGAGTGCACCACAAGGCGTGGCAGCGATGGTCCGGTGACCGCATCGCGCCGGCCGGCATCGGGTGATCTTGGTGGCGACGTGGTGGCAAATGATCAGAGGCCGGTCTGGGATTTCTCCGAAACCGGCCTTTGACCATCGGGGGTTCGGGGGTGTCCCCCCGGGTGAATACAGCGGGCCACCAGGGAAGACGCAAAGCGTCGACCAGGGTGGCCCGACTCGTGGAGCTGAGGGGATTTGAACCCCTGACCCCCTCGATGCGAACGAGGTGCGCTACCGGACTGCGCCACAGCCCCGAGGACTCCGTAAGGTTAGCAAACATCGGGGAGTGCTCGCGCACCTGTTATTCGCCGACGGCGCGGCGGTCGTCGGCGTACTGGTCGAAGACCTCGTCGGGGGTGATGAGGTCGATGACCTCGGCCGGTTCGGCGGCCTCGGCGGCGCGGCGGGCCTCCAGGGCGCGGGCGCGGGCCGCGGCGCGGGCCTTGGCGGCGGCGCGGCGGCGGGCCGCGTCCATGCCGACGGCGACGCGGAGCAGCGCCAGGTGGCCGGCCAGCAGGGCGGCCGGAGGCGGGACGACCCACCAGGGCGCGACGCCGGACGCGGCCACGGCGACGGCGGTGAGGACCAGGGCGGTCAGGCCCGCGGTGCGGCGGCGGCGCCGGGCGATGACGGCGGCCCGGGTCACCCGGCGGCGGGGCCGGGGTTCCGGGGCCTCTTCGGGAAGCGTTTCCTCCGCCTCGTCCTCGTCGGGACGCTTGTGGAGGAGGCGGGAGATACCGGTCGTCTCGGTGTCGCGGCGCAGCCACATCGGCACGAGGACGATCGCCCAGACGGCGACGATGGCGAGATAGAGGACTGCGCTGCTCACCGGCCCCACCGTCCCAGGGCACGCTTAACAGGCGGGCCGACTTTCGGCGCGCGAACGTGCAATGGGAGCAGGGTCACGCCCCGCACGGTACGAGGGGGTGTCAGAGGTTGACGAGCATAAGGGGCGGTGTGTCGCGAGATCGATCTCGCCGTTACTCTCCGTTTGCCGGGCCTTCTCGATCGCAGGATTCTTACGGAGGGAAAGTCACGGCCGGCTCATGTGCGGCGGGGAAATGCCTGTTTGCGCTCGGCGAGCCAGCGTGCGCGCAGGCCACCGGGCACGTCCTCGACGGTGAGCGCGTAGCAGATGTGGTCGCGCCAGGCCCCGTCGATGTGCAGGTGGCGGCGCCGAATTCCCTCTTCCCGGAATCCCAGCTTTTCGACGACGCGGCGGCTCGCGGTGTTCTCCGGGCGGATATTGGCTTCGAGGCGGTGGAGTCCGACGGTGAAGAAACAGTGGTCCACGGCGAGCGCGACGGCGGTGGGAATGACGCCGCGTCCGGCGACCCGTTTGTCCACCCAGTAGCCGATCTGCGCGGAACGGGCGGAGCCCCAGACGATCGCGCCGATGGTGAGCTGACCGGCGAATTCGTCCTCGTGCGTGACGACCCAGGGCAGCGCGAGGCCCTGGCGGGCCTCGCGGCGCATGGTGTGGACCATGCTGAGGTACGGCCCGAGGCCGCTGCGGAACAGCGGCGTCTCGGGGTTGGTGGGCTCCCACGGGCGGAGCCAGTCGGCGTTGCGGACCCGCAGCTCACGCCACACGGCGGCATCGCGGTGCCGCAGCGGGCGCAGCCCGACGGGACCCTCGGTCAGCGTGACCGGCCATCCCCGTAAACGTTCCACGGTTCCATGATTCCCTGGGCGGACCTCTGGACGCCATCAATTGTCGCCGAGAATTCGGGCACGCGGGACGATCGTGCCCTGTTTCATCACCTGGAGGACGCGCAGGTCGCCGTCCAGGACGGCCAGGTCGGCGTCCTTGCCGGGCTCCAGGGAGCCGCAGCGGTCGGCGACGCCGAGCGCGCGCGCCGGGGTGAGGGACGCCGCGCGCACGGCGTCCTCGATGGGGAGGCCGACGGCGGTGACGGCGCGGCGGAACGCGTCCGCCATCGTGATCGTGCTCCCGGCGATGGCCGTCCCGCCGGCGAGCGTGGCGCGGCCGCCGCGCACCTGGACGTCCATGACGCCGAGGCGGTAGTCGCCGTCGCCCATCCCGGCGGCGGCCATGGCGTCGGTGATCAGCGCGACGCGGGGTCCGGCGGCGGCGAAGGCGAGGCGGGCCACGGCGGGCTCCACGTGGACGCCGTCGTTGATCAGCTCGACGGTGACGCGGGGGTCGTTCAGCGCGGCGGCGACCGGCCCGCCCTCGCGGTGGTGCAGCGGCCGCATGGCGTTGAACAGGTGGGTGGCGACGCGGGCGCCGGCGGCGAACGCGGCGCGGACGGTGTCGCCGGCGGCCTCGGTGTGGCCGACGGCCGCGATGACGCCCGAGCCCGCGGCCTCCCGCACCAGGTCGAGGGCGCCGGGCAGTTCCGGGGCGAGGGTGATCATGCGGACGTGTCCCCGGCCGAGCCGGACGAGCCGGCGGAACTCGGCGAGGTCGGGAGCGCGCAGCAGCGCGGGGTCGTGGGCGCCGCAGCGGTCGCGGGACAGGTAGGGGCCTTCCAGGTGGATGCCGGCGATCACTCCGTCGGCGGCGAGGTCCGCCAGGCCGGTCACGGCGTCCGCGAGTTCGCGCTCGTCGCCGGTGACCAGGCTGGCCATCGTGGTCGTGGTGCCGTGGGCAAGGTGGAAGGACGCGGCGCGGCGGGCCCGGTCGGGACGCTGGTAGGACGCGCCCGCCCCGCCGTGGACGTGCATGTCCACGAAGCCGGGGACGACGTAGCGTCCGGCGAGGTCGATCTCGTCACCGGCGGCCGCTGTCGTGATCTTGCCGTCCGCGATGTGGAGGTCGCCGTGGTGGACGCCGTCCGGCGTCACGATCCGGGCGTTGGTGAGGATCGTCCCGTGAGGGGGCTCGTCCTCCGGCATGGAATCCTCTCGGTGCACGCATGTGATGGTCGCACGGCGCGGACGGCCAGGTAAGGCGTGACTTCGCCGCCCTGTCCGGGCGTGCATAGGATCGCCGGCATGGCTGCACGGCTGGTTCAGATCGCGATGAACGCCCAGGACGACTCTGTGGTCGGCCGGTTCTGGGCGGAGGCGCTCGGCTGGAGCATCGACAGCGAAGGACCGGGCGTGACCAACCTCGAACCCGAGGGCTTCGACTATCCCGACCCGAGCGCCCTCTGCATCGACGTCCTTCGCGTTCCGGAACCCAAGACGGGGAAGAACCGGGTGCACATCGACCTCGCCACGACGTCCGCGACCCACCAGGCGGACCTGGTCGCGCGGCTGCGGGATCTCGGCGCGACGCCCGCCGACATCGGCCAGGGGGACGTCCCGTGGACGGTCCTCGCCGACCCGGAGGGCAACGAGTTCTGCGTGCTGGAGCCCCGCCCGGTCTACCAGGACACCGGGCCGGTCGCCGCGGTGGTGGTCGACTGCGCGGATCCGCGGGCCATGGCCCGGTTCTGGGGCGAGGCGATGGACTGGACCGTCCACGAGGTGGCCGGCGAGCACGCGACACTGCGCTCCTCCAAGGGCGTGGGGCCGTACCTCGAATTCCTCCGCACGCCCGACGTGAAGACCGTGAAGAACCGCGTCCACCTGGACCTGCGGCCGTACCGCGGCGACGATCCCGCGGTCGAGGTGGCGCGGCTGAAGGCGCTCGGCGCCACCGACGCCGACGTCGGCCAGGGCGACGACGTCCCGTGGACGGTCCTGGCCGACCCGGAGGGCAACGAGTTCTGCGTCCTCGGCCCGCGCTGACCTCCCGCGTCAAGGGCGGGGGTGGTCGCCGCCCTTGATCTGGTCCAGCGCGTGGGTCAGGACGCGGCCCAGCACCGTCATGCCGTCGCGGACGCCGCCGGTCGAGCCCGGGAGGTTCACGATGAGGGTGCCGCCCGCGACGCCGGCGAGGCCGCGGGAGAGGATCGCGGCGGGCACCTTCTCGCGGCCCTCCAGCCGGACGGCCTCCGCGATGCCCGGTATCTCCCATTCGAGGACCCGGCGGGTCATCTCCGGGGTCTGGTCGGTCGGGGTGAGGCCCGTCCCGCCCGTCGTGACGACGACGTCGTAGCCGGCGGCGACCGCGTCGCGCAGCGTCTCCTCGACCGGGTCGCCGTCGGGGATCACGACGGGGCCGTCCACCTGGCAGCCGAGGTCCTCCAGCATCTCGACCAGGACAGGCCCGGATTTGTCGGCGTATACGCCTGCGGCGGCGCGGTTCGAGACCGTCACCGCCATCGCCCTGGTCAACGCCGCCACACCCCCGTCTTGCCGCCGGTCTTCTCCTCGACCCGCACGTCGGTGATCACCGCGGCCGGGTCGACGGCCTTCACCATGTCGATCAGGGCGAGCGCGGCGACGCTGACGGACGTGAGCGCCTCCATCTCCACGCCGGTGCGGTCGGCCGTGCGGGCGACCGCCTTGATCGCCACGCCGTCGTCCCGGATCTCCAGGTCGACCGTGACGCCGTGCAGCGCGATGGGGTGGCACAGGGGGACGAGGTCGGGGACGCGCTTGGCCCCCATGATCCCGGCGATGCGGGCCACGGACAGGGCGTCGCCCTTGGGGATGTCGCCGGCGCGCAGCAGGGCGACGCACTCGGGCGACAGCCGGACGAAACCCGTCGCCGTCGCGGTCCGGGCGGAGACGTCCTTGGCCGACACGTCGACCATGCGGGCCGATCCCGTGGCGTCCAGGTGGGTGAACTCTGTCAAGACGGCAACCTCAGCACGTTGACGTGGGAACCGGCCGGCATGGCCTCGACGTCCTCCGGAAGCTCGATGAGCGCGTTCGCCGACGAGAGGGAGCCCAGCTGGTGCGAGCCCTGCACCTCGGCGGCGGTGACGCTGTAGGAGCCGCGTCCGAACGTCAGCCTGCCGCGCAGGAAGTGGCGAAGCCCCGCAGGCGACGTGACGTCCTCGGCCAGGACCGCGCTCACGGTGGGCAGCGGCTCCGGCGCCAGCCCCTGCATGGCGAGCAGCGCGGGACGCACGAAGACCTGGAACGAGACGTAGGCGCTCACCGGGTTTCCGGGCAGCGTGAACACGGGCGTGCCTTCGAGGAGGCCGAACCCCTGCGGCTTGCCGGGACGCATGGCCACCTTGTGGAAACCCACCGTCCCCGTGCCGGTGAGCACTTCCTTGACGACGTCCCTGGTGCCCATGGAGACGCCGCCGGTGGTGACGATGGCGTCGGCCCGGACGAGCTGGTCGTGGAGCATCTCCAGGACCTTCCCCGGCTCGTCCTCGACGGTCGCCTGCCGGAAGCCCACGCCGCCCGCCTCGACCACGGCGGCGGTGAGCATGAAGCTGTTCGACTCCCAGATCTGGCCCGGGGCCAGCGTGGAGCCGGGTTCGCGCAGCTCGTCGCCGGTGGCGACGACCACCACGCGGGGTTTCGGGCGCACCGTCACCCGGGGCCGTCCCACCGCCGCGAGCATGCCGATCTGCGGCGCGGTGAGCCGCGTGCCCGCCTCCGCGACGACCTGCCCGGCGAGGACGTCCTCGCCGGACCGCCGGATGTAGTTCCCCGGCGGCGCCGCGCGGAAGACCTTGACGGTGGCGTTCCCGCCGTCCGTCCACTCGACCGGGACGACCGCGTCGGCGCCGGCGGGCAGCGGCGCGCCCGTCATGATCCGCGCGGTCAGGCCGGGCCGGATCGCCGAGACGCCGGAGTCGCCCGCGACGATGTCGCCGACGACGGGCAGCGCGACCGGGGCCGCGTCGGTGGCGGCCGCGATGTCGGACGCGACCACGGCGTAGCCGTCCATCGCCGAGTTGTCGAACGGCGGCAGCGGCACCGGCGCGGACACGGGCTCGGCGAGCACCGTGCCCTGCGCCTCCAGCAGCGCCAGGTCGAGCGGCGGCAGCACCTTCACGCTGCCGAGGATCTCCGTCAGATGCTCATCGACCGTTCTCATGACCACGCTCCCCAGTGTGGCGGGCCGTCACGCGCCGCCCGCGTCCCCCACGCCGTGCTCCCGCTGGACGAATTCGCGCAGCCACGGGATGAACTCCGGCGCCAGATCGGGGCGTTCCGCCGCGAACTGGACGACCGTCCGCAGGTACTCCAGCTTGTTGCCGGTGTCGTAGCGGCGGCCGCGGAACTTCACGCCGTAGACCGTCCCGCCCTGGTCGGCGGGCATGTCGGCGAGGGTGCGCAGCGCGTCGGTCAGCTGGATCTCGCCGCCGCGTCCGGGCGGGGTCTTCTCCAGGACGTCGAACACCGCGGGATCGCAGACGTACCGGCCGATGATGATCCAGTTGCTCGGCGCCTCCTCGGCGGACGGCTTCTCGACGAGGTCGGAGATGCGCACGACGTCGTCCTCGTCCGTCGCCTCGATGGCCGCGCACCCGTACGCGGACACCTGGTCGGGCGCCACCTCCATCAGCGCGATGACGCTGCCGCCGTACTGCTCGCGCACCTCGATCATGCGCCGCAGCAGCTTGTCCCGGGCGTCGATCATGTCGTCGCCGAGCAGCACCGCGAACGGCTCCCGGCCGACGTGCTGGCGCGCGCAGTGCACCGCGTGCCCGAGGCCCTTCGGCTCGCCCTGCCGGACGTAATGCATGATCGCGAGGTCGCTGGACTCGTGCACGGCGTCCAGCCGCTCCTCGTCGCCCTTCGCGCGCAGCGCCTCCTCGAGCTCGTAGGCTCGGTCGAAGTGGTCCTCGATGGACCGCTTGCTGCGGCCGGTGACCATCAGGACGTCGGTGAGGCCGGCGTCGACCGCCTCCTCGACGACGTACTGGATCGCCGGTTTGTCGACGATCGGCAGCATTTCCTTGGGGGTCGCCTTGGTGGCGGGCAAGAATCGGGTACCGAGGCCGGCCGCCGGGACGACCGCCTTGAGCACAGGTGCAATGTCGGCCATGTACCGACCCTAGCCATCCGTGAGGACGACAGCGTGCACGACATCGTTTCGAAGACCGATCTCCGCGCGGAAATGCTGGCCCGGCGTGCGGCGATGCCGGCGGAGGCCCGGTCGGCGGCGGCGCGGCCCATCCGGGACGCGCTGCTGACCGTCCCCGAGGTGGAGATGGCGGGGACGATCGCGGCGTACGCCTCGATCGGCGACGAGCCGGACACCGGGAGCCTGCTGTTCGCGCTGTGGAAGCGCGGCGCGTACGTGCTGCTCCCGCTCCTGCTCCCGGACGGCGACCTCGACTGGGCGTCCTACG
This sequence comes from Actinomadura sp., assembly GCF_044508335.1. Taxonomy (NCBI): domain Bacteria; kingdom Bacillati; phylum Actinomycetota; class Actinomycetes; order Streptosporangiales; family Thermomonosporaceae; genus Actinomadura; species Actinomadura sp. The sequence goes on along the minus strand of NZ_JBIQHY010000009.1, from coordinate 66,027 downwards.
AGGGCCCCGACTCGCTCGTCCCCGGGGCGCGCGGGTGCCTGGAGCCGTCCGAGCCGCCGCGCGGGCCGGGCGCCATCGCCGGCGCGGACGTCGTCCTCGTCCCGGCGGTCGCGGTCGACCGGACGGGCGTGCGCCTCGGCCGCGGCGCCGGTTCCTACGACCGGGCGCTCGCGCGCGTCGGCCCGGCGATCCTCACGGTCGCGCTGCTGTACGACGGCGAACTGGTGGACGCGCTGCCGGCCGAGCCGCACGACCAGCGCGTCCGCGCCGCCGTCACGCCGTCCGAGGGCCTGATCCGGCTGAGCTGAGCCGACCGACCCGACCGAGCCGACCGGGCCGAGTCGACTGAACCGAGCCGACTGAACCGACCCGGCCGAACCGACCGGACCGAGCCCGCCGGGCTGAGCCAGTCCGCTGGGTCGAACTCGCCGGGCTGAGCCCGCCGGGGTTGAGCCGCCGTGCCCGGACGGCGGGCTCATAGGCTGGGAGGCACAAGATCGCGTAGCGGGCGCGCCTCGGCGGCCGGCACGCGGTGCGCAGGGGTTCTTGGGGAGGTCGAGATGACGGCGCCGTGGCGGATCCTGTCCCTGGCCCCGATCGGGCGGGAGACCGTCCGCGCCATGTTCGAGCCGCTCGGCGGCGCCGCCGAGGTGGTGTTCCCGGCGACCCGGGACCGCGCCGGCCTCCTCGCCGCCCTCCCGTCCGCCGACATCGTGATCGCCGACTTCTCGCACGGGCTCGTGCTGGACGCCGAGGCCGTGGCGGCCGCGCGGCGGCTGTCGTTCGTCCAGGTGCCCGCGGTCGGCGTCGACCGCCTCGACCTCGCCGCGCTGACCGCCGCGGACGTCCCGGTGGCGAACGCGGCCGGCTTCAACGCGCGCTGCGTCGCCGAATGGGTGCTCGGGGCGGCGCTCGCGCTGTGCCGGAACCTCGCCTGGGGCGACCGGGCGGTCCGCGCGGGCGGGTGGCCGCAGGCGGAGATGGCCGCGCGCGACCCGCGGGAGATCCACACGCAGCGGGTCGGCATCGTCGGGTTCGGGTCGATCGGCGCCGAGGCGGCGCGGCTGTTCGCGGCGCTGGGCTGCGCGGTCTCGTACTGGACGAGGCGGCGGCGCCCCGAGGCGGCGGCGACGTACCGGGAGCTGGACGCGCTGGTGGCGGCGTCCGACATCCTCGTCCTCGCCCTGCCGCTGACGGACGAGACCAGGGGCATGATCGACCCGGCCCGCCTCGCGCTGCTGCCGGAGAGGGCGCTGCTGGTCAACGTGGCGCGCGGCGGCATCGCGCCCGACGACGCCGTGCTCGCCGCCCTGGAGTCGGGGCGGCTGGCGGGCGCGGCCCTCGACGTGTTCGACCGGGAGCCGCTGCCGCCGGACCATCCGCTGCGCTCCCGCGAGGACGTCCTGCTGTCGCCGCACGCCGCCGGGTCGTCCGTCCAGTCGCGGCGGAACCTCATCGCCGCGGTGCGCGACAACGTCACCGCCGCTGTACAGGGACGGGAGGTGCGTAACATAGTCAACGGGGTAAAACCGCAGGTCATTCGGCGATAGTGCCGGTTTCCGACATGCCGTCCATCAACACAAAGTGGGCGATCGACCGTTGAATCTGTAGGATTCCTAAACGTTCAACTTTGACGACCCCGAAGGGTGGGATGTGCATCTCGACATCTGGCTACTCCTCGGGGCCACGCTCGTACTCTGCGCCATCATCGCGGTCAGGCTGTCCCACAAGGCGGGACTCCCGACCCTGCTGGCGTACATGGGCCTCGGCCTTTTCATCGGCGAGTCCGGCCCCCTCCACATCCACTTCGACAACGCCGAACTGGCCGAGACCCTCGGCCTCGCCGCCCTCGTCCTGATCCTCTACGAGGGCGGCATCACCACCGCCTGGCGGCGCATGCGGCCGGCGGTGCCCGTCGCGATCAGCGTGTCCTTCTTCGGCACCCTGATCAGCATCGCCGTGCTGGCGGTCGCCGCCATGTGGCTCGTCGGCATGGACTGGCGGCCCGCGTTCCTGCTCGGCGCCGTGCTCGCGCCCACCGACGCGGCGGCCGTGTTCTCGGTGCTCCGGCGGCTGCCGCTGCCCTCCCGGCTCATGGGCCTGCTGGAGGGCGAGTCCGGCATGAACGACGCCCCCGTCGTCATCATCGTGGTCACGCTCAGCGCCCACGCCGGCGCGCCCAACCTGGTCGAGCTGCTCGGCGAGATGGTGTACGAGCTGGCGGCCGGCGCCGTCATCGGCATCGCGATCGGCTGGCTCGGCGCGCAGGCGCTGCGCCGCATCGCGCTGCCCGCGTCGGGCCTCTACCCCATCGCGGTGCTGTCGCTGGCCGTCGGCTCCTACGGAGCGGCCTCGCTGCTGCACGCCAGCGGGTTCCTCGCCGTCTACGTCAGCGCCGTCGTGCTCGGGAACGCGCGGCTGCCCCACCGGCCCGCCACGCGCGGCTTCGCGGAGGGCGTCGGCTGGCTCGCGCAGATCGGGCTGTTCGTCATGCTCGGGCTGCTGGCCGACCCCGGCGACCTCCCCGACCAGGTCCTTCCCGCGCTCATCGTCGGGTTCGTGCTGCTGCTCGTCGCCCGCCCGGTGTCGGTGGCGCTGTCCACGGTCGGGTTCAAGCTGACCTGGGGCGAGAAGATCTTCACGTCCTGGGCCGGGCTGCGCGGCGCGGTCCCGATCGTCCTCGCGACCATCCCGATGGTCGCGGACGTCCCCAGCGCCGACCGGCTGTTCGCGATCGTCTTCAACATCGTCGTCCTGTTCACCCTGATCCAGGGCCCCACGCTGCCGCTGGTCGCGCGCTGGTGCCGGCTGAAGAACGACGAGCAGGCCCGGGAGCTGGACGTGGAGGCGGCGCCGCTGGAGGAACTGCACGCCGACCTGCTGGAGGTCCGGATCCCGCCCGACTCGCTGATGAGCGGCGTGGAGATCTTCGAGCTGCGGCTGCCGCCGGGCGCGGCCGTCACCCTCGTCGTGCGGAACGGGTCGAGCTTCGTCCCGGAGCCCTCCACGCCCCTCGCGGCGGGCGACACGCTCCTGGTCGTCACCACCGACGCGGTGCGGGAGGCGACCGAACGCCGGCTGCGCGCGGTCAGCCGCAAGGGCAGGCTCGCGGGCTGGTTCGGCGAGACCGGCGCCTGACCTTCGCGGACGGTTCCCTGACCGACTCGGGAACAGGCCGGGGACGAACCGCGTTCCAGACGCGGGTACCATTAGCAGTCGTTCAGAGTGAGTGCCAGTCCGCGGACCTCCGCCGGGCTGAGTCAGCTAGGAGGAACCGTGCCGACGTATCAGTACGTTTGCACCGAGTGCGGCGAGCCTCTGGAGGTCGTGCAGAAGTTCAGCGACGACTCGCTGACCGAATGCCCGGCGTGCGGCGGCAGGCTCCGCAAGGTGTTCTCCGCGGCGGGGATCATCTTCAAGGGGTCGGGCTTCTACCGCACCGACAGCCGCGGCTCGGGCACGTCGTCCTCGACCGTGGGGGCCTCGTCGAACGGCTCGTCCAACGGCTCGGCGAACGGCTCGTCCGACTCGGGCAGTTCCTCCTCGTCCTCCAGTGACTCCTCCTCGTCGAGCAAGTCGTCCAGCACGTCCTCCTCGTCCGAAAAGGTCGCCTGACCTCCTAGGACTCCCGCACGGCCGACCGGGGGATCCCACCGCGGATCCTCCGGCTTTCGGCGTGCCTGGACGCGGTCTACATCTCAAGGGGTAGTCAGCGGTCCTCTCCTGCCCCGAGAGAAGTAGGCGCGTTCCCTTCTCTCGCTGGACGCGCGAACGGGTGCCTCCTGGCGACGATTGAGGGGATGGGAGGCGCCCGCCGGCCTCTCCCGTCCGGAACGCTCGCATCCGCACCGCCGCAATCTCGCGATAGTACTTGACATCCTCTCGGCAACCGAGAGAATATGCGGCAGACACGACATATCTCGATTGACCTAGCCTTCAGGAGAGGACCATGAGCACACCGAGCCCTCCCCCGCCGAGACCACCCGCCCATCGGCTCGCCGGACTGATCGCCGGACGCCGCAGCAAGTGGGCCGTCCTCGCCGTCTGGGTCGTCCTGCTGGTGGCCCTCGGCCCGCTCGCCGGCAAGCTCGGCGACGTCGAGGAGAACGACGCGGCGGCCTGGCTGCCCGCCGGCGCCGAGTCCACGCAGGTCGTGGAGCTGGAGGAGCAGTTCCGCAAGGACGAGACGATGCCCGCCGTCATCGTCTACGAGCGGTCCACCGGGATCACCGCGGCCGACCGCGCCAAGGCCGCCTCGGACGTCACGGCGCTGCAGCAGCTCCCCGGGGCGCAGCAGGTGCAGGGGCCGTTCGCCGCCAAGGACGGCAAGGCGCTGCAGACGCTCGTACCGCTCACGGACGAGGACATCACCAAGGCCGTCGACGACGCGCGCGACATCGCCAAGCGCGGGCCTCCCGGGCTGACCGCGCACGTCACCGGCCCGGCCGGCAGCGGCGCCGACATGTTCGAGGTGTTCCAGAGCCTCGACGGCTTCCTGCTCATGGCCGCGGGCCTCGTCGTGATCGTCCTTCTGCTGTTCATCTACCGCAGCCCGATCCTGTGGTTCGTCCCGGTGCTCAGCGCCGTCTTCGCCCTGGGACTGGCCCAGTCGACGGTGTACCTGCTCGCCAAGTACGCGGACCTCACCGTCAACGGGCAGAGCGCTGGAATCCTGACCGTTCTCGTGTTCGGCGTGGCGACCGACTACGCCCTGCTGCTCGTCGCCCGCTACCGCGAGGAACTCCACCGCCACGAGGACCGGCACGAGGCCATGGCCTTCGCGCTGCGCCGCGCGGCGCCCGCGATCATCGCGTCCGCCGCCACCGTCGCGGTCGGGCTGCTGTGCCTGCTGATCGCCGACATGAACTCGACCTCGGGCCTGGGTCCGGTCGCCGCCGCCGGCGTCCTCACCGCGCTCGCCGCCATGACGACGCTGCTTCCGGCCCTCCTGGTCATCTTCGGCCGCTGGCTGTTCTGGCCGCTCGTCCCCCGGTTCGACGAGAAGTACCTCAAGCCGGAGGCGTATGAGGCCGAGCACAGCGTATGGAGTCGCGTGGCCGGTCTGGTGGGCAAGCGCCCGCGCGCGCTCTGGGCCGTCACCATGCTGGGCTTGATCGTCCTCACACTGGGGCTGGGGTCGCTCAAGGCGGACGGCCTGTCGGACGCCGGCCAGTTCACCGGCACCCCCGACTCGGTGAAGGGCTCCGCGGTCGTCGCCCGCCACTTCCCGGCCGGGTCGGGCTCCCCCGCCGTCATCATCGGGCGGGCATCGGCGTCCGACCAGATCGCCCAGACCGTGCGCGGGACGTCCGGCATCGCCGAACTCGGCGCGCCCGCGACCGTGAACGGCCTGGTCAAGTACGAGGCGGTGCTGAAGGACCCGGCCGACAGCGAGGCCGCGCGCACCACCATCGACCGGCTGCGCACCGCGGTGCACGAGATTCCGTCCGCGGACGCGAAGGTCGGCGGGATGACCGCGACGTCGCTGGACATCAAGCGCGCCTCCGCCCGCGACAACAAGGTGATCATCCCGATCGTGCTGGCCGTGGTGTTCCTGATCCTGATCGCGCTGCTGCGCGCCGTCGTCGCGCCGCTGCTGATGATCGGCACCGTCGTGCTGTCGTTCCTCGCCTCGCTCGGGGCCTGCGCGCTGATCTTCGAGCACGGCTTCGGGTTCGAGGGGACCGACGCGGGATTCCCGCTGCTGGCGTTCATCTTCCTGGTCGCGCTGGGGGTCGACTACAACATCTTCCTCATGCACCGCGTCCGGGAGGAGTCGCAGGCCCTCGGCACCCGCCGCGGCATCCGGCGCGGGCTCACCGTGACCGGCGGTGTGATCACCTCGGCCGGCCTGGTGCTGGCGGCGACGTTCGCGTCCATGGTCACGCTGCCGCTGGTCGGCATGGTGGAGATGGGCTTCGTGGTCGCGTTCGGCGTCCTGCTGGACACCCTCGTCGTCCGGTCCCTGCTGCTCCCGGCCCTGTCGCATGACATCGGGCGGCGGATCTGGACGCCGGGGCGCCTCGCCAAGGAGGAGCCGGCGGCCGAGCCCAGGGTCCTGGACCCGGTCGGCTGACCGGACGCCCGGCTCCGGCCGGGACGGGGAAGGGAAGGGGCCCGGCTTCGGCCGGGCCCCTTCTCCGGGTTGTCCACAATTCCGGACGGCCTGCCGCCCCCGGACGCGGGGTGGCTAATGTCGACGCCATGCCAACTTCCGCTGCCCAGCCCACCGCCGACATCGGGGTCATCGGCGGGTCGGGCTTCTACTCGTTCCTCGACGACGTCGAAGAGGTCGAGGTCGACACCCCCTTCGGCCCGCCGAGCGACCCCATCGCGGTCGGCGAGCTGGCCGGCCGCCGCGTCGCCTTCGTCCCCCGGCACGGCCGCGACCACCGCTTCCCCCCGCACCGGATCCCCTACCGGGCCAACATGTGGGCGCTGCGCTCCCTCGGCGTCCGGCAGGTCCTCGCGCCGTCCGCGGTCGGCTCGCTCACCCCCGCCTACGGCCCCGGCACCCTCGCCGTCCCCGACCAGCTCGCCGACCGGACGTCCGGGCGCGAGCAGACCTACTACGACGAGGGCGCCGCGATCCACGTGTCGTTCTCCGACCCGTACTGCCCCACCGGCCGCCGCACCGCCATCGCCTCCGCCCGCGACGCCTCCTGGGACCCGGTCGACCGCGGCACCCTCGTCGTGATCGAGGGCCCCCGCTTCTCCACCCGCGCCGAATCCCAGTGGTTCGCGGCCCAGGGCTGGACGCTCATCGGCATGACCGCGTACCCGGAGGCCGTCCTCGCCCGCGAACTGGCGCTCTGCTACACGTCCCTCTGCCTCGTCACCGACCTCGACGCGGGCATCGAGGAGGGCGAGGGCGTCACCATGGAGGAGGTGTTCCGCGTCTTCGGCGAGAACATCGACCGCCTCCGCGGCCTCGTCGCCGACGTGGTCAAGAGCCTCCCCGCCGAGCGCACCTGCCCCTGCCCCAACGTCCTCGACGGCATGAAGCTCCCGCTGGAACTCCCGTGACGAGCCGGTTGACCCGCCTGCGGCGGCCGCTGGCGTCCCTGTTCGCCGCGGCCGCCGCCGGGCTGGCCCTGCTGGCCCTGCGGCCCGGGCCGCCGCCGTCCGTCCGGGTCCCGGCCGCCGCCCGCGACCTCCCGGCCGGCAAGACCCTCACCGCGTCCGACCTGCACCACATAGACCTCCCGCCCTCGGCCGTCCCCTCGGGTGCTCTCCGCTCGTCCCCCGTGGGCCGCGTGCTGGCAGCGCCGATGCGCAAGAACGAACCGCTGACCGACGCCCGCGTGGTGAGCGCCGCCCTGCTGAAGGGCTACGGCCCCGGCACGGTCGCGACCCCGGTCCGCGTAGCCGATGCGGCCGCCGCGCGCCTGCTCCGCCCCGGCGACCGCATCGACGTCCTGTCCCGCACCTCGCCCCCCAGCCCGGACTTCCCGCCCGCGGCCGAACCCGCCCGGCGGCCCCCGGCGAACGAGCCGTACTCGAGCACCCGGACCATCAGGCCCGTGACCGTTCCACCGCCGACCGCACAACCCGAAGCCCGGGTCGTGGTTTCGGGAGTGCCAGTCGTGGCGGTCCCGCGGGCAGAAGGCGACAGCGGGCAGGAAGGAGCCCTGATCGTCCTCGCGACGGACAGGGCCCAAGCCCTGGCCCTCGCAGCCGCCGCCCCGCCCCTGTCCGTGACGATCACCGGCCGCTGGGCGTACCCGCCCTGAGCGGCGACTTGGCGAACAGAGGACGGTTCATTACCATCCGTAACCGTTCCTGCGTCCGCCAGTCTCGGGGGGCGCGCCCCGCACATCCCCTGGAGCACGTTCATGAGCGGATTCAAGAAGTTCCTCTTCCGCGGGAACCTGGTCGACCTCGCGGTCGCGTTCGTCGTCGGAGCCGCGTTCGCGAGCCTCGTGAAGGACTTCGCGAACTCGTTCATCACCCCGCTGATCGCGCTCGTCGGCGGCGAGCCGGACTACACCCGCCTGACCGTCACCGTCAACGGCACGGAGTTCCCCTACGGGATCTTCCTCACCTCGGCGTTCGCGTTCCTGATCACCGCGGTGATCGTCTACTTCCTGGTCGTGCTGCCGACCGCGAAGCTGATCGAGCGGATGGACCGCGGCAAGGAGGCCACCGAGCGCGAATGCCCGCAGTGCCTCAGCGAGATCCCCGTGAAGGCCCGCCGCTGCCGGTACTGCACCGCGGAACTCGTCCCCGCCACCGAGATCCCCTCCTAGCGACCCCGGGCACGGGGGTCAGGCGTTCTCGGTGCCGTACTCCCAGTGCCAGGGCTCGAACGGGTTGCTGTAGGCCCACGCCGGGTGGATCCAGCCGTACTTCCCGGCGTGGGCCTCCATCCAGTTGAACTGGACCGAACCGGAGTTCTGCACACCGCCGCACAGGTCGAGCGCCTGGCCCTTGCCGTGGTTGCTCGTCCCGGGGACGGCCGCGAAACCGGGCCGCCGCGCGTAGACGGCGTGCTGCTCCGACAGGCTCCGGTACGCGTCCGTCACGCACATGTCGCGCCCGAACCGGCGCTTGTACGCCGCGTTCAGCTTGTAGAACGCGAGCGCCGCGTCCGCCCGCAGCCGGTGCCCGCCCTTCTGCGGCAGCGGGCACAGGTACTTCGCCGGGATCAGCCCGTTGGGGAACTTCTTCGCGTCCGCCGCGAGGCTCTTGTCGCACCCGAGCTCCAGCCGCTTCTGCCGCGACACCTCCAGCTTGTCGAGCATCGCGTTCAGCTGCTTCGTCAGCTGCGCCGACTTGGCCTTCAGCCCGTCCACCTCCTGCTGGAGGCGGGTCTGCTCGACGGCGTTGCGCGACTGCAGGTCCTGCGCGGTGGACGCGAGCCGCTGCCGCCGGTCCTGCAGGTCGTCGGCACGGTCCACCAGGGCCTGCTGCGACCGGGCGAGCAGCGTCACGTCCGCCGTCGACCGCAGCGCCTCGCCCGGGTCGCCGCCACCGAAGATCGCCATCGACCCGGCGGCGCCGCTCTGCTGGTAGGACGAGTTCGCCAGCCTGGCCAGCGGCCCCCGGATCTTGTTCAGCTCCGCCTCGGCCACGGCGAGGTCCTTCAGCGTCCCGCGCAGCTTCACCTGCGACGCGGCCAGCTCCTTCTGCCGGCCCTTCATCTGGTCGGTGGCCTTCTCCAGCTGCTCACGGGCCTTGGTCGCCTCGCGGCGCAGCGACTCCAGCGTGTCCGCCCGGCCGCCCGCGGCCGCGTGCGCGGCGTTCGATGACAGCGTCGCCATCACCAGGAATGCCGCGGTCAGCGCCGCCGACCGGGGGTTCGGCACGGGTCTTCCTCCTGATGCCCAGATGCGAAACAGCGGCAGAACGCTACTACAGGTTCTACGATGACCTGTCCGTAACCGGTTCAACGGTCACGGTGACCACGCCTCTCGCACCACCGGCGCATCCACCACACGTCGTCCCATCCCGCCGGGCACGGCCGCCGCACCCTGGACGGGGTGGGCGTCGGTTCCGGAGTAGCGGACTTCCGCGGTTTCGTCACCGGCGCGGGCGCCCGCCTCGGCGCCTTCGTCGCCGGCTCCGGCTCCTGCTCGGGCGGCACGTACTCCCCGTACGTCGGCTCGCTCTCCGGCGTGACCGACGCGAGGTTCTGCACGGGCGTCCCCGCCGTCTCCGGCCGCTCCCGGCCGGGCTCGTCCCGCATCCCGACCGCGACCATGGACGCCACCAGAACGGGAACCGCGAAGGCGGCGGCGATCATCGCGATCCGCCGGCCGCGGGACGCGCGCTCGTCCCTCTCCTCCTCGGCGGCAGTGCCTTTGGGCTGCCCGCGATGCCGTCCCGTCACGGCACCGAAGCGTACCCACAGCGGCCCCACCCGGCCTAGAGTCCCCGGCCACCCCATAAGAAGAAGCGCTCACCGCTCCCCTTCCCCTACCCTGTACGTGCCGTCCGCTACGCTCTAGCGCGAGCGACGACAAGCCTCCGTAGCTCAGGGGATAGAGCACCGCTCTCCTAAAGCGGGTGTCGCAGGTTCGAATCCTGCCGGGGGCGCAGAACATGGGAACCCCGCCCGGCCCGCACTTGGACGTGGCCGCAGCGGCCGGTTGCGGGACGCGGCCACCTGGGCGTCCAGCACCTTCGGCATCTCCGAGACTTGGCCGCCCATCTGCTCCACCAGCTTGTCCACCCGCCGTGTCGAGACCCCAGGAGATACGAGGTGGCCACGACGCTGACCAGGGCCTGCTCGGGGCGGCGGCGCCGCTCCAGCAGCCACTCGGGGAAGTAGGACCCGGACCGAAGCTTGGGATGGCCGGCTCCACGGTGCCGGCGCAGGTGTCCCAGTCGCGGGACCGGCGTCCGTTGCGGCGGTTCACCCCTCCCTCAGAGCGTTCGCCGTAGCCGGCGCCCATCTACAGGTACGGCCCGAGCCAAGGCCGGATAGCGCCCCCGACGCGAGCCTGGCACCCCGGCCGCTCGCGTCGAGCTGCCCACCGGCTGACCACGACGATCCCTACCTGGCCCCTCGACGGAGCTTCGGGAGTCCTGGGCCGTCTCGGCGAAGGTCAGGTCCGGCGCCTTGACAGAACCGGCCAGCCGGTCTGTAACCTAAGAACCGGACGCCCGGTCTGTTAGCCAGGAACTGCCGGGCCGTGAAGCAAGCGAGGTGGCTGGATGGCTGCACAGCAGGGGACCGCAGCGGAACGTCCGCGACTTGATGACGGGCTGCACAGTCCGATCATCGAGTTTCGTCAGTACACGCTCTATCCAGGGACTAGAGATCGTTTCGTCGAGCTCTTCGATACTGAGCTCATCGAACCCCAGGAAGCGGCCGGGATGAGGATCATCGGCCAATTCCGAGATCTGGGAAACCCGAACAGGTTCGTCTGGCTCAGGGGTTTCGCAGATATGCCGGCCCGCGAACGAGCGCTCACCGCGTTCTATGTCGACGGGCCGACCTGGGCCGAACACGGCAGCACCGCGAGGTCAATGATGATCGATAGCAGTGATTCGATGCTGCTGCGGCCGGCCAGGTCGGACTCGGGCTTCACCCTCCAGGACGCTCGCCACCGTCCGCCGGCAGGAGCCGAAGAGCCGCCCGGAATCGTGATCGCAACGACCTATCATTTTCCGGCGCCTACGAGCGCGGACGCTCTGAGATCTCAAGAAGAGACCATCGAACGGATCACGCGGGCTACCGGGACTGGAATGCTCGGTGCGTTCGTCACCGAGCATTCCCCGAATAACTTCCCGCGGCTCCCAGTACGCGAAGGCGAGAACGTGCTGGTGGTGTTCTCGGGTTTCAGCGACCTGGAAGGTTATCACGAATATCTGACTGGACTCGGCCGCGATGAGTCCTGGCGCACCCAGATCTACCCGGAGATCATCCGGCACCTGCTGATGCCACCGCAGATCCTGAGACTGGCCCCCACATCGCGCTCACAACTCCACGGCTGACGCCACCCTCGCCGTACGCGGACATGACCCCTGAGAGGCGAATAATGCTCACAGAGCTTTCTGAGGCTGCGGTGAAAGCCGCTCTTCGACACTACGAATATCTTTTCTCTATAGGTGATGTTGAAGGGATTCTCGACAACTTCACCGATGACGTGGAGGTCCAGTATGGCTCCATGCCGCCTTTCACGGGCAAGGACAAGCTCCGAGAAGCACTGACCGCCCGGTTCGCAAGCATGCGCGACTACCAGCTCTCAAAGCAGCTTGAGTTCATCAGTTCGCCCCACTACGCGGCATCATGGACCGGCACCTGGGTCGACGCTGAAACGAACGAGCACATGGCGGTGTACGGCGTCGAGATCCTGACTGTGCGCGACGGCAAGTTCTGCCGTTGGTCGGCCGGCGTCTCGGTCTGGCCTCAGAATCCGACGAAGCCCGAGGGCTGATCTGAGTGGCATGGTCAGGCCCATAGATGAAGGGGAGCCGGTTTCTCAGTTACAGACCGGCTGGCCGGTTCTGTCAGATGCTAGGCTGGATCCATGACTCCCGACCCAAGCGGACGTCCGCATATGCCGACCGACGCCGAGCCGGCGCGACGCCGTCGCTCCAGGGATCCCGCTGCGGTTCGCCGTAGCTTGCTGAATGTGGCGGCAGAGGCATTCCAAGTCCGCGGCTACCACTCCACGAGCACGCATGAGATCGCACGAGCCGCCGGTGTGACCGGCGGGGCCATGCACCACCACTTCCCCACGAAGAAGTCACTCGGGCTGGCCGTCATCCGTGACCGGGTCGCAGCGACGATCGAGGAGGTCTGGATCCAGCCGGTGGTAGCCGCACCGACTGCCGCCGAGGGCATAGACGCGGTGTTCGAGAAGATCGTGGCGGGCATCGAGGCGGACAACAAAGTTCAGGGATGCCCTTTGAACAATCTGTCGGTCGAGCTTTCAACGGTGGACCCGGAATTCCGCGACGCCCTCCAGGAAGTTTTCCAGAAGTGGCGGTCGGCCATCGAGGACAAACTGCGCTCGGATCAGGGATCGGGCTCCGGCCAGCACACCGATCCACATGCCCTTGCCCTTTTCGTCGTCGCTGCCTACTCCGGCGCCATGACCATGGCGAAGGTCGCACAGAGCCCGGCCCCGTTGAAGAGCTGCGCACAGCAGGTGCGGCAACTACTGGCCACCGGCGTCTGACGTCCGGGTCAGACCGAACCGACCTCCGCCACCCGCAAGAGGCATTGAACCCATCTCATCGTGCGGCTCTCTGCGGTCGAGCGGTCCCGGTACCGACCCGCGAGGACGGTCAGACGGCCATTACCACGGCCTTTGGTTCGGTGAAGAACTCGCGGCTGTAGGTGCCGCCTTCGCGGCCTATGCCCGAGTCGCCGACGCCGCCGAAGGGGGCGCGCAAGTCGCGGATGAAGAAGCAGTTCGTCCAGACGGTGCCGGCCCTCAGGGCGGCGGAGACGCGGTGGGCGCGGGACAGGTTCTCGGTGAAGACCATGGCGTTCAGGCCGTAAGGGGTGTCGTTGGCGGCGGCGACGGCGTCGGCCTCGGTGTCGAAGGGGGTGACGACCGCCACCGGGCCGAAGATCTCCTCGCGGCAGACGCGGGCGGTGGGGGGCGCGTCCAGGACGATCGTCGGGTGGACGAACAGGCCCTCGCCCGGACCGCCGGTGACGATCTTGCCGCCGTCGGCCGGGACGGTGTCCAGGTAGGACGTCACCTTCGCGTGGTGCTCCTCGGAGGCCAGGGGGCCGAACTGGGTCGCGGGGTCCTTGGGGTCGCCGGCGATCAGCGCCTCGGCGGCGGCGGTGAAGCGGTCCACGAACTCCTGGTAGATGTCGCGCTGGACGTAGAGGCGGCTGCCGGCCAGGCAGACCTGCCCGGCATTGGTGAAGATGGCCTTGATCGACCAGGAGACGGCGAGGTCGAGGTCGGCGTCGGCGAACACGAGGTTGGCGCCCTTGCCGCCGAGTTCGAAGCTGACCGGGGTGAGGTTCGCGGCGGCCGCGGCGGCGATGGCGCGGCCGGTGGCGGACTCGCCGGTGAAGGTGATGCGGTCGACGCGCGGGTCCGTGGTGAGGGCCTCGCCGGCCGAGCCGGGGCCGTGCCCGTGGACGACGTTCAGCACCCCGGGCGGCATCCCGGCCTCCAGCGCCAGCCGCGCGAGGAGGGACGCGGACGCGGGGGTCTGCTCGGCCGGCTTCAGCACCACCGTGTTGCCCCAGGCCAGCGCGGGCGCGATCTTCCAGGTCTCCAGCATCAGCGGGAAGTTCCACGGCGCGATGGCGGCGACGACGCCCGCCGGTTCGAAGCGGGTGTAGGCGTGGTGGCCGCTGTCCATCGGGAACGCCTCGGCGGCCGACAGGCGCGCGTGGTCGGCGAAGAACCGGATGTTGGACGCCGACCGGGGGACGTCCTTGCCGCGGGTGTCGGCGACGGGCTTGCCCATGTCGGTGGTGTCGGCGAGGGCCAGCTCGTCGAGGTGGGCGTCCATCAGGTCGGCGAGCCGGTGCAGGATCGCGCCCCTCTCCGCGTATCCCATGCGCGGCCAGGGGCCCTCGTCGAACGCGCGGCGGGCGGCGGTGACGGCGAGCGCGGCCTCGTCCCGGCCGCCGAGGGCGGCCTCGGCCCAGGGGCGGCGCGTGTAGGGGTCGACGGTGGGGAAGCGCGCACCGTCGCGGGACTCGGTCTCCCGCCCGTCGATGACGTGGGGGATCAGTTCCATGGTCACTCCTGGTCGCGTTCTTCGATGGTCACGTCGCCGGCGGCCCAGTGCGCGGCGGGCACCTCGCGGAGGATGACGCGGATGCTCGGCCGGGGCGCGCCGAGGGCCTCCTCGGCGGCGTCGGTCAGCCGGCTGATGAGGGTGCGGAGCTGCTCGGGGGTCCGCCCGGCGACGAGGGTCACCTCGATCAGGGGCATCGGGGGGCCTCCGCGGAGAGGAGCCCGGCCGCCTCGTCCACGGAGACGACGTCGGCGAAGACCGTCCCCATGAGGCGCAGGCTGTTGCGGTGCAGGTCCTCGACGTAGCCGGCGACGGCCTCGCGGGCCACGACCGCTTTCAGGTCGCGGAAGAAGGCCGCGCGGACGGTCGATTCGACGCAGAAGTCGGTGCGCACGCCCGCCACGACGAGCGTCTCCGCGCCGAGGCCACGGAGGAGGTCCTCCAGGCCGGTGCGGTGGAAGGCGTCGAAGCGCGGCTTGACGATCTCGTGGTCGCCGGGCGCTCGGTCGAGGCCGGCTACCAGCTCGGCGCCCCAGGTGCCGGGTCGCAGGCCCTCCTCGCGCAGGAACGGGCTGCGTTCGGCGAGCAGGCCGACGTCGGCGTCCGACGCCCATTCCATCCGCACCCAGATGACGGGCCGGCCGGCGGAGCGGGCCGCGGCGGCGAGCGTGTTGACGTTCTCGACGAGGCCGTCGAGCCCGGTGACGCGGAGCCCGGCCCGCGCGAAGACGCCGCCCGGATGGCAGTAGTCGTTCTGCATGTCGATGACGACCAGGGCGGTCATGCGCCGCCTCCGCGGGCGGCGGTCAGGGCGCCGTGCGCGGCGACGGCCGCGTCCAGGCGCTGCGGGTCGTCGCCCGCGATCGCCTCGACCAGTTCCCGGTGGACGGCGGGGCCGTCCACGTAGCGGGCGGCGGGCTCGTCGGGGGTGACGCCGCGCAGCCGGTTCTCCACGAACTCCAGCAGCGACACGTAGGTGTGCTGGAGGATCTTGTTGGGGGTTATCTCGGCGATGCGGCGGTGCAGCGCCCAGTTCGCGGCGAGGTAGCCGACGCCGCTCTCCGCCTCCGCCGCCACGGCCATGTCCTCGGCGAGCCCGCGCAGGTCGGCGATGTCGGCGGCGGTGCGGTGCCGCATGGCCTCGCGGGCGAGCAGCGGCTCCAGCGCGTCCCGCATCACGAGGCAGTCGGAGACCGGCACGGAGTCGCCGCTGAGTTCGAGCATCTTGCGGCCGAGCCGCACCAGCGGCGGCGGGGTCGCGACGAAGATGCCGCCCTTGACGCCGGGGCGGACGGTGACCGTGCCGCGCGCCGCGAGCAGCCGGACCGCCTCGTTGAGCGTCGCGGCGGCGACGTCGAACTCGCGGCGCAGGCTGTCCCGGGTGCCGAGGCGGTGGCCGTTCGGCAGCGCGTCCTCGGCGATGCGGGCCTCGATGCGCTTGGCGACGGTCTCGGCGAGGCTGAGCCGGGGCAGGTCGGTCGCCGGGTTGTCGGTGCTCATGGTGTCGGTCCTTCGGCTGCGGTGTGGAGGGGCGGTGCGGCACGATCGTCGGGGGTCGCGCGCACCCCGAGCAAGCGCGCGGCGTTGCCGCCGAGGATGGCGGCCTCCTGCGCGGCGCCGGCGCCGAGCGCCCGCACGGTGCGCAGCGGCTGGTCGTCGACGAGGTCGAACGGCGTGTCGGTGCCCAGCAGGACGTGGCCGGCGGTCACGTCCTCGACGAGCCGGCGCAGGGCCGTGGTGTCGAACACCGCCGTGTCGTACAGGAGGCGGCGCAGGTAGTCGCTCGGCGTCCCGCGGGTGACCCGCGCGACGGGTTTGCGCCGCCAGCCGAGGTCGAGGCGGCCGCCGACGGCGGGGGCGCACCCGCCGCCGTGCGCGAGGCACAGGACGAGGTCGTGCCGGTCGAGGACGCCGCCGAAGATGAGCCGGGCGGTCGCCAGCGCGGTCTCCATCGGGTAGCCGAGCAGCTGCACCAGGTGGTAGTCCGACAGCCGGTCGCGGGACGAGACCCGGCTCGGGTGCAGCAGCGTGAAGCAGCGCCGCGCGTCGAGGGTCTTCCACAGCTCCTCGTTGACCGGGTCGTCGAGTTCGCGGCCGCCCCCGAAGGTGCCCATGGTGGCGCCGGCGAGCCCGAGCTCGTCCAGGCAGCGGGTCAGCTCGGCGACCGCGCCGGGGTGGCCGACCGGGATCTGGCCGAGGCCGGACAGGCGGCCGCCGGACCCGGCGACGAACTCGGCGAGCGCGTCGTTGGCGAGCCGGGTGACCTCCATGACGAGCCGGTCGTCGCCGCACTCGGAGGCGAACACGAACGGCGGCGCGGCGACGACCTGGTGGTCCACGCCCATCGCGGTGAGGGACGCCAGCCGCAGCTCCATGTCGTACTGCTCGGGGGCGAGCGGGATGGGCGATCCGGGCGCGAGCCCGCAGAGCGCCGGGTCGAGGTTCAGCACGCGGTCGGCGCGGCGGGACAGGTCGGCCAGCCCCCTGCGCTCCAGCCGCCGCAGGAACGGCATCGGCATGGCGTGCGTGTGGACGTCGATCACCGGCGTCCGCGGAGGCGGCTCGGGCGGGGTGCTACTCACCGCGCTCCGCCATGTAGGCCTCGTACCGGTCCCCGAGCAGCGACCTGATGAGCGCGGTCGCGGCGCCGGAGGTGCCGGCCTTCTCGCCGGTGCCGTAGATGAGCCGGGCGAGCTGGCCGAGGAGGTAGGGGTGCAGGCCGAGCTCGAACAGCGTCCGGAAGTCGCGGTCGAGGATCGCCGTGCGCTCCTCGGGGGTGAGCGGGTAGGCGTCCAGCACCTCCTTCTCGGACGTCTCGAACCGGGCCCGCAGCTCGCGGTCCCATTTCAGCTCCTGCACGAGGTCGTTGGCCCGCAGCCGCGGGTCGAAGTGCTCCAGTGCCATTTCGGGGGTGTCCGTTCTTCCGGTCTGCGGGGTCATGACAGCTCCCAGCGGACGGCGCCGAACCCGCAGCGCCACTGGTCGACGGCGGCGTAGCCGAGGGCCGTGCACGGGCGGGGGCCGATCGCGCCCATGACGACCATCCAGGACAGCAGCTCGGAGGTGCCGCCCGAACCGGCCTCCTCCATCCGCTCGAACGTGACGTCGGTCAGGATCCGCTCGTGGTCGCCCTCGACGAGGAGGTCGAGCCACCAGCGGTCGAACTTCTCGTCGATCTCCAGGTAGCGGGGGCCGCCCGGCTCGTGCGACAGGCCGCCGGAGCCGAACAGGCCGACCCGCAGCCCGTCCGGCAGGCGGGTGCGGATCGCCTCGCCGAGCGTCTCGCCGAGCCGGTAGCAGACCTTCTCGTCCGGGACGGGCGGGACCGTGCAGTTCTGCAGGACGGGGACGACCGCCACACCCGTCGAGACGAGGTCGGCCATGGTCGTCGGGACGGACAGGTTGTCGTCATACCGCAGGTTCTCGCGGACGGCGCGCACGCGCGGGGCGCAGTCCTTGACGCTCTCGTACAGGGTCTCGCCGACGTCCGGGCGCCCGGGGAGCTCGTAGTCGGGGACGCGCAGCCAGGGCTTGAACCACTCGTCTGGGCCGGTGTGGCGTTCGGCCAGCCCGAAGGTGAAATCGTTGTAGTCGCTGACGTACCCGTTCGCGATGTGGTCGTTGGCGATGACGAGGAGCACGTCGGTGCGGGACGCCACGATGGCGTCGTGGATCTCGGCGTAGGCGGCGAGCACCGTCTTCCGGTCGGGCTCGGGTGCCTTGTCGAACCAGCCGGTGAGGCCGGGAGCGTGGCTCGCGGCCACGGCGAGGCTGATCTCAGCCATGGTTCCTCCGTCCTTCCTGAGGGTGGGGGGACGCCGTGCGCCGCAGGCGGAGCGCGATGGCGTCGGCGGCCTGCTCGGCGGCGGCCGCCTGGATGCGGTGTCCTTCGCCGGCGTCGGCGGCGGCCGGGTCGCCGAAGTAGCCGTCGGGCGTGACCCGGCGGGCGTGCTCGAACCCCTTCCGCCACGTCGCCAGCTCGGCCGGGCCGAGGCCGCTGGGCCTCAGCCGGACGCGGACGTCCTCGCGCACGAGATCGGGGTGGAGGTGCATCATCAGGGACGTCTCCCACTGCCCCGCGTGCACGTCGGGCGGGCCTTCGGGCGGGGGTTCGTCCGGCCCGCAGAGCGTCAGGTGCGGGTCGTCGAGGCCGAGGCCGATGCGGCGGGCCAGCGCGGGCTCGGTGACGAAGCTGGCGTCCACGCCGGTGCGTTCCGCCGCGGTCCGCACTCCGTCGTGCACCGTGCGGTTGTGCAGCGCGTCGCCGTGGCCGGAGAAGCAGAACACGTGCCGGAACCCGTCGCGCGCCATCCCGGCGAGCAGGTCGGCCATGACCTCCCGCATCAGCTCGGGCCGGACGCCGTAGGACGCGGGGAAGGCGCCCGAGACGACGTTGACGCCCCAGTAGTACGGCGGGACGATCAGTGCCCGGACGCCGCGCTCGGCGAGCAGGGACTGGACGTCGCGCAGGCGCGCGACCGGCAGGTAGACGTCGGTGCCGGTGGGCAGGTGCGGGCCGTGCTGCTCGATCACGCCGAACGCCCACAGCAGGACGGCGCCGGAGCGGGCGGCGCGGTCGACCTCGTGCCAGGTCAGCTCCGCGAGCGTCCCGGCGAAGACGTCGCCGCGGGTCGCGCCGTCCCTCGTCGCGTCGTCCCTCATGGCCGCGACACCTCCACGGGATCGCCGTCATGGTAGGTCTTCGCCCGCTGGACGAGCGAGTAGATGTGCGCCCGGAGCTCGGCGAACCGGGGGGCGGAGCGCGTCGCGAGCTGCTCCCGCTCGGCCGGCAGGTCGATCGCGGCGTCCTCGATGACGACCGTCGGCGCGGCGGACAGCACCAGCACGCGCTGCCCCAGGTACACCGCCTCCTCGATGTCGTGGGTGACGAACAGGACGGTCATGCCGAGCCGCCGCCACAGCTCGCGGGTGAGGTCCTCCAGCTCGGCGCGGGTCTGCGCGTCGACGGCCGCGAACGGCTCGTCCATGAGCAGCACCGCCGGCTCGTAGGCGACGGCGCGGGCGATCGCCACCCGCTGCTGCATCCCGCCGGACAGCTGCCAGGGGTAGGCGCCCGCCGCGTCGGCGAGGCCGACCGACGCCAGCGACTCGGCGACCAGTTCGGCGCGCCGCCGCTTGGGCACCTTCTTCTGCCTGAGCGGCAGGTCGATGTTCTGCTCGACGGTCATCCACGGGAACAGGCTGCGCCCGTACTCCTGGAAGACGACCGCCATGTTCTCCGGCGGCCCGTGGACCGGGCGGCCCTCCAGCACCACCTCGCCGCCGCTCGGCGCGAGCAGGCCGGCGACGCACTTGAGCAGGGTGGTCTTCCCCGCGCCGGACGGGCCGACGATGCAGGCCAGCTCGCCGGCGCCGACCCCGAAGGTGAGGTCGCGCACCGCCTCCACCGTCCGGTCGGCGGCCTGGTAGGTCTTGGTGAGCCCGCGCACGTCGAGCAGGGCGGGGCCGCTCGCGCCGTCCACGGCGCCGCGGGACGCGATGTCCGTGCCGGTCATGACTTTCCTCTCTGGGCCTGGCGCCGGCCGCGGTGCCAGCGGAGCACGCGCGACTCGAACCGCCCGAACAGCAGGGAGAGCGCGAATCCCAGCAGGCCGAGCAGCAGGATCCCGCTCCACATCTCGGGGACGGCGAACCCCCGCTGGAACTGGACGATCGTGTAGCCGAGGCCGCTGGAACCGGCGAACATCTCGCTGATCACCATGAGGATGATCGAGATGGACAGCGCCTGCCGCATGCCGGTGACGATCTGCGGGGCGGCGGACGGCAGCACCAGGCGGCGCAGCCGGGCGGCCCCGGTAAGCCCGTAGGAGCGTGCGGTGTCGGCCAGCACGTCGTCGATCGCGCGGACGCCCTCGGCGGTGTTCAGCAGCACCGGCCACATCGAGCCGAGCACGATGACGGTGATCTTCATGGTGTCGCCGATGCCGGTGAAGAGCATCAGCACCGGGATCAGCACGGGCGGCGGGACCGCGCGGAAGAACTCCAGCACCGGCTCGGCCGCCAGCCGCACCCGGCGGTGGGACCCGATCAGGACGCCGATGCCCACGCCCACCGCGACGGCGCCCGCGTAGCCGGCGGCGAGGCGCAGGACGCTCGGCAGCACGTCGTCCACGAGGCGTCCGGAGAACCACGTCTTGCCGAACGCGCTCAGGATGGTGTGCAGCGGGGGGAAGTAGAAGTCCGTGCTCCGCGCGGTCGCCGCCCACCAGAGCGCCAGCAGCAGCGCGGGCAGTGCGAGCAGGTGGCCGGCGCGGCGGGCGCCGCGCAGTACGGTCCTCACGCGGGCACCTCCGTCCGCACGGACGTGTGCCAGGCCAGCACCCGCCGCTCCAGCGCCCGGGTCAGCAGGTTCACGCCGACCCCGAGCGCGCCCGTGACGAGGATCAGGGCGTACATGTCGGCGACGGCGTTGCTCGCCTGGGCCAGCGCGATCTCGCTGCCGAGCCCCGGCGCACCGATGATCAGCTCGCCGGCGACGGCGAGGATCAGCGCCACCGACGCGGCGAGCCGGACGCCCGTCAGCAGGTACGGCAGCGCGGTCGGCCAGACCACGTGCCGCAGCCGCGCCCACCGGGAGAACCGGAAGGTCGCCGCGGTCTCCCGCGCCACCGGATCGACGTCCTGCACCCCGTAGACGGCCTGCAGCAAGACGGGCCAGGTCGCGGCGTACACCACCAGCATCAGCGTGGAGCCGAGCCGCGTCCCGTACAGCAGCACCGCCAGCGGGACGAGGGCGACCGAAGGGATCGGGCGGAGGAACTCGATGGTGGAGGCGGTGGCCTCGCGCAGGAACGGCACGCTGCCGATCAGCAGCCCGAGGCTCAGGCCGGCGGCGATCGCGATGGCAAGCCCGTACCCCCAGCCGCGGAGCGTGTCGAGCAGCGCGCCCCAGAACGCGCCGTCGCCGGCCTCGTCGGCCAGCGCACGGGCGATGGCGCTGAACGGGGGCAGGTCGTCGGGCGAGACCGCGCCGCTGCGCGGGACCACTTCCAGCAGGACGAGGAAGGCGGCGACGCCGAGCGGGCCGAGCAGCCGGTCGGGGACGCCGCGGCCGCGCGGCTCGGGCGCGGCCGCCGCCGGCGCGGCCGGCGCCCGCCGCCGTCCGGCGGGCGCCGCGCCGCCCCGGGAGCGGCTCTTCGCGATGATCGGGACGGTCCTGGTCATGTCACTCGTCGAACAGCTCGTCGAGCGGGCGGGTGCTGCCGATGAGGCCGGTCTCGACGGTGAGCCGCGCGAGCGGGGCGATCTCCGACTTGCCCGCCTCCGGGTTCCAGCCCGGCAGGGTCACCTTGTCGCTGAGGCCCGGCTCCAGCTTCAGGTAGCCGTTCAGCGCCGCCCTCGCCTCGTCCGGGTGGCCCTCGGCGTACGCCAGGGCCTCCTTCAGCGCGGCGGTGAACCTCTTCACGACGCCGGGGTTCTTCGCGGCGTACTGCTTGGAGGTGAACCAGCCGGCGAACGGCAGGTGCTCGCCCATGCCCGCGTAGCTGACCGGCAGCGGCTTCGCCCCCTGCCCTTCGGCGACGGTGATGAACGGTTCGCTGAGCATGGCGGCGTCGACCTGGCCGTTCTTCAACGCGGCGGGCATGGTGGGGATGGGCACCTCGACCAGCTCGACGTCGCTCCGCGCGAGCCCGTTCTTCTTGAGGACGGACGCGACCGCGACCTCGTTGATGCCCTTGAGGGTGTTGACCGCGACCTTCCTGCCCTTGAGGTCGGCCACCTTGGCGATCTCGGGGTCGCGGGTCATCAGCTGCCCGGACCCGTCGTCCATGACGTCGTCGGACGCGCGGGCGCCGACCGACACCATCGTCACCGGGACGCCCTTCTCGCGGGCGACCAGGAGGCTGACGATGTTGGAGTAGCCGAACTGGAAGTCGCCGCTGACCACGGCGGGCACGATGGCCGCGCCGCCCTGCGCGTCCTGCGTGGTGACCTTCAGCTTGTGGCGGGCGAACACGCCCTTGGTGATCCCGAGCTTCACGGGCGCGATGTCGATGATCGGGATGACGCCGAGCTTCACCTCCGCCGTGCCGTCGGCGGAGACCTCCGCGGCGCCGGATCCGCAGCCGGTGAGGGCGGTGAGGGCGAGCGCCGCGGCGGCCGCGCACGCGGCGAGCGGGCGTCCTGGGTGGTCGCGGTGGAGAAGGGACATGTCGGTACTCCAGGGAGGAGGCGCGCTGGGCGCGGCGAGGTCGTCAGTGGGTTCCGGTGACGGACAGGGCTCCGAGTGAGGCGAACTCGGCGGCGATGACGCCGCCGGCCCGCAGTGGGCAGGCGTCGGTGAGGGCGCCGGTCAGCACGATCCAGCCGGGCTCGATCGCCTTCCCGCGCTCGGCCAGGCCGTTCGCGGCGAGCGCGAGGGCGTTCGCGGGGTGCCCGAGGACGGCCGCGCCGGTCGCGGTGGCGGCGGTGCCGCCGCCGGCGTCGAGCCGGCACTTCTCGGCGGCGAGGTCCAGGCCGTCCGGGGCGACGGCGCGGGCGGACAGGACGAACCGGCCGGAGGACGCGTTGTCGGCCACCACGTCGGGCAGGTCGAAGGCGAAGTCGCGGAAGCGGCTGTCGATGATCTCGAACGCGGCGTGCACGCTCGCGACCGCCCGCATCGCCCGCTCCGCCGTCACGCCGGGCCCGGTCAGCCGCCCGCCCATGACGAAGGCGATCTCGGGTTCGGCGCGCGGGTGGATGAGCTCCCCCACCGGCACCGGCTCGCCGGGCGCCAGCGTCATCGCGTCGGTGAGCCAGCCGGTCAGCGGGACGTCGACGCCCATGCGGCGCTGCTTGGCACGCGAGGTGAGGCCGAGCTTCACCCCGACGACGGTCTCGCCGCCGCCCACCTTGCGGTCCAGCACGGCGTCCTGGATGCGGTAGGCGGTCGCGACGTCCAGGCCGGGCCAGCGTTCGGTGAGCCTGCCCCCGTCCTCGCGGCCGCGCTCGCGGCGCAGCAGTTCGGCGACGGCGGCGTCGATCGTCTGCTCAGCCACGGCTCTGCCCCTTCCGGCGACGCGTCCTCATGGCGCACCAACGTAAGGGGCGCATTGAATATATTCAATAGATCGATAGCAGCTTTTTTCGGCCGTGCCGGCGGCCGCGCCGTTTCCGGACCACCCCGGCTCCGGCGTGCCGGGACGATGGCTCTGGTCGTGGAACGCCGGCCGGCGGGCGGCTCGGCCGGGAAGGCGCGCGGCGCCGCCCGGGGTGCTCTCGGAGCCCTCGGCTCGGCGCGTCCGGTCAGTTCTGGGCGGACGGCGCGGCGGCGTCGCCGGCGGCGGGGGTCTCCGGGACGGTGTCGCGGAAGCCGTAGACCATGCGCAGGGCGTCGGCGAAGGCGTCGTCGAGCTGCGGCATCTCCGGGATGGCGGAGATGGTGTGCGCGAAATGGATCGTCCGGTGCGACCGGGGGTCGGCCACCGCGCCGGCCAGCGCGTCGATGATCATGGTGCGCAGCCCGTCGGGCAGCGTGCGCGTCCGCGCGATCGCGGCCAGCAGCTGGGCCGCGGCCCAGGCCCTGGTCGCGCTGGGCTCGTGCAGGCCGCGGGTCAGCCGGTCGACCGCGGCCTGGTCGATGCCGCGCAGCTCGGGGATGGCGTCGATGGCCGCCAGCCGCACGAACTGGACGTCCGACAGCGCCTTGAGCAGCGCGTCCAGCACGGCTTCGGAGCCGAGCCGCAGGATGCCGAGCAGCTTGGCGGCGCTCGTCCGGGTCGGGTAGGCGTAGGCGAACAGGAGGGCTTCGACGAGCAGCCCTTCGAAGCGGGACGGATCGGCGGCCCTGCGGAAGGTGTCGCGGTTGATGTCCGCCGCCGCGGCCAGCAGCTGGAGGACGTACGACCGCAGGTAGTTCGGGTCGCCGGGCCCGTCGTTGACGGATTCGGCGAGCAGCTCCTCGGCCCACCGCACCAGCAGCTCGATCCACGGCAGGCCGGTGTCGCCGGAGTTCAGGTACCGGGTGACGGCCTCCTCGGAGCGCCTCGCGCCGCCGAAGAACGTGGCGCCGTGGCCGGCGAGCCGGGGCAGGACCTCGGCGGGCTCCCCGGACAGCAGCTCGCCGAACGACCGGGCCGCCGTGGCCTCGACCCTGCGCCGGGCGCGGGCGACGCTGTCGCCGGCGAGCGACCCGCCGGTCTCCTTGAGCGCGTCCACGACCGCGGCGAGGACGGCGTCCTCGTCCAGCGAGCGCAGCGGGAGCCGCGCGAGCCGGTCCCTGTCCAGGCTTTCGAGCACGCTCCACAGCTCACGGCGCCGGTCCTGGTTCAGCAGCCATTCCTTGGCCTGGTCGTCCATCCAGTCGGAATCGTCCTTGCGGAACGAGCGCGAGGCGATGGCGCTGACCGAGTCCAGAAGGACGGCCTGCAGGGCCGGCGAGCCGTGCGCGAGCCGCTCCAGCAACCGCCGCCACGTCCGGTCGCTCAGCGCGCAGGCTCTCCGGATCACCTGCTTGACGGCTTCGCCCGCACCCGATTCGACCATGTCGCACAGGGCGTCGAACTCCCCCGGCGTGTCCACCAGGACGCTCTCGGGGAACCACGTGAGCGCCTGCGCCGCCACCGGGTCGATGTCGCGGATCTGACCGGCGCGGACCGTCGAGTCCAGCCAGAAGGCGGCGCCCACCGTGGAGAGGCAGCGGTAGGGCCGGCCCGACATGCCGGCGAGCACGTCCATGGCCCGGTGCCGGACGAGGTCCGCCTGCGCCGACTGCAGGCCGAACAGCGCGTCGACCATGTCGACCCGCAGGCCCCGGTACTCGGCCAGCATGAGCGCCGCCGTCCGCGCGACCGTCTGGTCGGGGTGGTGCAGCCAGCGGGTCACGACGGGCTCGGAGTCGGGGTCGATGTCGACGAGCCCGCCGAGCCGTTCGCGGAGCGGGCCGTCCAGGTCGCCGGCCGCCAGCGGCTCCAGCGTCCGGTCCAGGGCGCGGACGGCCCGGCCGTCCGCCCGCACGACCTCCGCCCTCCCGGCGTCCGCGTTCCCGGCGTCCGCGCTCTCGCCGCCGGGCGCCGGGTCGGCGTACTCGGCCGCCCGCGCGTAGACGCCCAGCAGCGTCCACAGCTCGGCGTCCCATCCGGGGCCGCGGGGCAGCGTCCACAGCAGGTCGCCCCAGCGCCGGGCCGCGTACGCCCGCTCGGCGGGGTCGCCGAGTCCGGCGATGGCGGCGGCGACCGCCGCGGCGGTCCGCTCATCGTCGGCGTAGTGCTCGCCGATCACCTGGAGCAGCCTGGCCCGGTCGGCGCTGCCGGGGACCCGCCGGCTGCGCTCGACGGCGGCGTGCACGAGCTCCGCGAACCTGCCCGGCGGATGCAGCCGCGCGAGCCGCAGCAGCGCGATCACCGCGTCGACCGGGTCGGTCAGCAGGTCCGCCGCACGCTCGCACGCGCGCACGTGCCGGTCCCGGTCCGCGGCGCCGCGGACCAGCCGGCTCAGCCATTCGTGCGCCTCGAACAGCTGCCGCGGGGCGGTCAGCCGCCCGGCCGCCTCCACCGCCTCGGCCGTGAGCGCGTCGCGGTGGTCGGGGAACAGCTCCGCGAGCCGGGCCAGCGACCGCGTCCGGTGCCACGGATCGGCCAGCCGGCGCGCGCGGGCGAGGACGTACCGCACCGGGTCGTCGGCGCGGAGCAGCTCGGGATCGAGCGCCGCGACGACCTCACCGCGCCACTCCACCACGGCCGCCGCGATGGCGAGCGCCTCGGGAAGCAGTTCGGGATCGACCTTGACGAGGGCGGGCAGCACGTCCGACAGCACCCAGTACCGGGCGAGCGTGAAGTCCCTCGGCACCCGGGACAGCATGTCGAGGACGCCGACCGGGATGTCGAGCGGGTCGTGCCGGGGGAAGGCCAGGCGGTCGGCGGGCCACCAGTACCGGTACAGGCCGTAGTCGGCGTGCCGCGCCGACCCGGCGTCGTTGAGCGCCGTGATCACCGCGTCCGTCCGGCCTTTGTGGGCGTCGGCGAACTTCGCGGCGTCGAGGAGGGCGTTGTCGCCCCAGCCGGCGAAGCGGTGGAAGAGGTCCTCGACCATCGCGCGGCGCCGGTGCTCCGGCGGGAGCTCGTCGGAGTCCAGCCGCAGCGGTTCGGCGCCCGCCCGCAGGAGCACGGCGGTGACGGCCTCCGCCAGCCGGCCCCAGCTCCCGGCGTCGAGCCGCCCGGAGACCGCGGCCGCCTGCAGGTCCCGCTCGGCGCGCTGCCCGGCGCGCAGGACGCCGTCGCGCAGCGTGACCGCCAGCGCGCCGATGCGCTGCCGGACGGCGCCGGCCGCCTCGGGGTCGGCGGCGAGCCGTTCGTCTATGTCGGCGCCCGCCGCCCAGAGCGCGAGGAGCGCGTCGCCGCGGTACCGGAGGTCGCCGTCCCGGACGCGGGACCGCAGCGTGTCGAGCAGTCCCGCGAAGTCGTCGCGGGCCAGCGCGGCGAGGAAGTCGCCGGCGAACGGGGAGTCGCGCACGATCGCGTCGGCGCTCAGCTCGGGCGGCCGCGCGTGGCGCTTGCGGTCGGCCATGCCCTTCACGTCCAGGTGCACCGCGATGGCGTAGATGGGGTCGTCCCTGCCCCACCGCCTGGTGAAGACGGGCAGGAAGCCCGCGCGCACCTCCTCGTCGAGCTGGAGGTAGTTGGCCATGCGGATGTACTGGTGCAGGTCCTCGCGCGTGGCCAGGTCGAGGACGCCGCCGAACAGGGCCAGCAGCACCGCGCCCCAGCGCGGGTCCCCGGCGATGCGGGCCACGAGGTCCGGGTTGCGGCGCAGCACGGCGCGGACGCGGTTGTGCGGCAGCAGCGCCGCGGCGGAGCCGGCGTCGGCCGCGCGCGCCGCCGCGACGCCCAGCGCCTCGGCGATCGGGTGGCCGAGGCCGGCGTCGTCCCAGCGGGCGGCGGCTTCGGCGAGCGCGGCGACCACGCCCGGCTCGTGGATCTCCAGCGCGGTGACCATCCTGGCGGTGGTGCAGGCCAGCACCGTGTCGTCCGGCGGCCGGCGCAGCGTCTCGGTCAGGACCTCGTCGACGACCGGGCCGTGCTCGCCGCGGCGCAGCCCGGCGACCGCCCCCTCGATCAGCTCGCGGACGTGCGGCAGCCGGCCGCCGGTCGACAGCACCCGGTGGCTGCGCAGCAGGCTGCCGAGCACGGTGCGGATCGGGCCGGGCGCGGCGTCCGCCATCTCCGCGAACGCGTCGGCCAGCAGCAGCGCCGACTCCGGGAACCGCTCGCCGAGCGCGCCGCCCTCGGCGAGCATCGCCTCGACCAGGCCCGGCAGCCGGCTCGGGTGCCGCCAGTTGACCAGGCCGAGCAGCATCAGGATCGGTTCGCGCCAGCGCGGGTCCCCGAGATGCCCCAGCACCCGCGCGGCGGGCTGGTCGCGGAGGTACTGCGCGGCGAGGAACTCCTGGAAGGTCTGGTGGGAGAAGCGGTAGGCGCCGGGCGCGCTGGAGGCGAGCAGCCCGACCTCGTCGCGCATGGCGCGCAGCAGCGTCTCCAGCATCTCCTCGACCGAGTCGGGGCGCAGCCGGGCCAGCTCGGTGCGGAACAGGTCGCGGAACTCCGGTTCCGCGATCACCCCGGTCGGCTTGCGGGTGTGGACGTGGTAGGCGACGCTGCGCAGGACGGCGAACATGTGCTCGGTGAGCCGCGCCACGTCCGCGGCGGACATCCGCTCGTACCAGACCGCGACGAGCCGGTCGACCGCCTTCTGGTAGACCTCCACCCGCTGCCGGGGCAGCGAGCCGTCCTCGGCCTCGTAGATCGTCGCGATCGTGCTCGCCAGCAGCGGATTGGTCGCCAGCTCGTGGACGTAGCGGCCGTCCGGCCGGTGCAGCAGCTCCAGCAGGTGGTCGGCGCGCCGGGCGGCCTCGGCGGCGCCGGTCTCGGCGCCGGTCGCGTCGCCGGTATGGGCGTCCGCGCCGCGGATCTGCCGGTCCACCTCGCGCATCCAGGCGTGGAAGAACACCCGCATCGACTCGTCGGTGAGCCGCTCGATCGTGACGTGGGTCAGCGACGCCGGCAGCGGCCGGAGGTGGTACCCGGCGATCCGGCTGGTGATGAACAGCCGGCTGCCCTCGCGGGAGGCGGCGCGGACGAACTCGGTGACCGCCTCCGACACCCTGACCCGCGCGGCCGGGTCGGCGATCTCGTCGAGGCCGTCGAGGACGATCAGGGCGCGCCCCTCGGCGACGGCGCGCCGCAGGAGCTCGCGGCGGATCGGCGCCGGGACGGGGTCGCCGGTCCGGTGCCCGGCGACGTCGCGGCTCCACACCGGGCGGGACCCGAACCAGGAGTGCTCGGCGAGGAAGTCCAGGACGCTCGGCGCGCCCTCGCCGCCGGCGTCGATCCGCTCGGCGAACTCGGCGACCCTGGCCAGCACGGGCAGCAGCGGCCGGCCCAGCCGGAAGCCGGCGTCGGAGTCGGCCCGGGCGGCGTCGATCTTGCCGACCGGCACGGTCACTTCGTCGGCGCCGTCCAGCATGGCCCTGGCGTGCATGATGGCCAGCCACCGCGCCATCGTCGTCTTGCCGCTGCCCGGGTCGCCGAGGACTACCACCGGCGTGCGCGTCCGGCAGACCTCGCCGATGTTGAGCAGGGGCGTGTTGAGCCGCGCCCCGGTGGCGATGTGGTCGGCCACCGGCAGCTCAGTGTGGGCCTTCCACCACAGCCGCTCCTCCTCTTCCGGGGTGAGGTCGGCCAGCCGCACCCGCTGCTCGAGGTCGCGCACCAGCATCTCGTGCGCGGCGGCGCGCTCGGTGGGGCTGGTGGGGTCGACGCGCAGCGCGACGTACATGCGCTCCAGCGGGATCTCCACCGTGCCGCCGGCCCGGTGCAGGCCGGTGATCTGGAGGTGGTCGTGGGTGGCGACGACCCAGCGCAAGTAGTCGGCGCGCGCCGCCTCCAGCACCGCCTCGTCGTCCATGCCGCGGGCCCGCAGCTCGGCGTCGACCTCGGCGACGACCTCCGCCGCCAGGCCCGCCAGGGCGGCGCTCGGCGACCCCGTCAGCAGTTCCAGGACGGTCGCGTCGCCGCCGCGCCTCGCCTTCAGGGCGAGGTCGCGGAGGGCGTCGCGCTGCTGCTGCGGCGTCCCGCGCAGGAGCACGGCGCGCAGTTCGGCCGGCACGTCCGCCGGGAGCTCCGCGAGGTGGCGGTTCCAGGCGACCACGGGCTCCTCGGTGCCGCGGTGGCTCTTGGTCGGGGTCTGCCGGGCGTCGCGCCTGCGCATCTCGGCGCGCACGTAGTCGAACAGCTCCGCGGCGGTGATCCTGCCGTCGGCGTCGAGGTCGGCCTGGCCGGTGCCGAGCCCGGTGATGATCACGTCGGTGAACACCGAGTAGGGCGCGTCCTCGTCGGTGGCGTCCTCGAAGGCGGTCTGGACCGACGTGGCCGCGGTCATCACGTAGCAGCCGCGCCCGGGGTCGAGCTGCCCGGCGACGCCGTCACCGGGCTCCCCCTTGGGGCTCAGCCCCTCGGGGAACGCGCCGCCGACGCAGCAGTCCAGCCACACGAGGACGCTCTGCGAGCCGCTCGCATCGATGATCTTGCGCACCGTCGAGGCCGGCACGCCGGTGGAGACCAGCCGGGACTTTCGGGTGTTGGTCATCGCGAAGTGCAGCTCGCCGTCGGCGTCCTTGTCGCCGTGCCCGGAGAAATAGAGCAGCAGCAGGTCGTCGGGGTCGCGGTCGGCGAAGAAGTCGTCGATCTCCTCCAGCACGGCGCTGGCGGGCTCGTTGCGCAGTTTCTTCACTTCGAAGGCGCCGATGCGCGGATCGGCGAGCACCTCGGACAGCCGCTCGGCGTCGACCGCGGGGGCGAGCAGGCGACCGAATTCCGGGTCCGCGTAGTCGTCCGTGACGAACAGGAGCGCACGACGCAGCCCGGCCATTCAACCCCCTTGCGCACCGCACTTCCCGCTATAAGCGCCGTAGTGTATCATCGCGCCAATGACGACGACGGTTTCGATCGGTATCGAGGGCCACCCTATTCAGGTCGATCGATTGGAGACCCAACTCCGCACGGAACTGCGTGCATTCGATGTCAGAATCGAGCCGCGGCGGAGTTCGGCGGCCGATTCCGGCAAGGGGTTCGATCCGGCGGCGGTGGGCGCGATCATGCTGGCCGTGGGCAGCTCCCCGGTACTGGTATCGCTCGGCCGTTTCCTGCGGGAATGGGTGCGCCGCGCCCCGGACCGCAAGATCGTCGTCAAGATCCCCGGGCGCGGCAGCATGGAGATCACCAACGCCGACGGCGGCGATCGGGCCGCGGCGATCCGGCGGTTCTTCGACCTCATGGAAGAACACGATGACAACGCGCCGGCCGCCTCCGGCGACTGAGCGGACCACCATCCGGTAAAGAATATTTCCAGATATTCGGCACTTTATGCCGCGGCCACGGAATGGCATTCTGGCCTCTTCCGGCCACACCGCCGCCCGGCATCGGGCGGCACTGATGCCGGGCGGCGGCGTCAGGTGGAGTCGCGGGCGATCAGCTCGGTCGGGAAGATCACCGGCTCGGCCCGGTCGTCGACGCCCGCCAGGAGCAGGCGGACGATGGTCCGGGCCACGTCGTCGATCGGCTGGCGGACCGTGGTCAGGGGCGGGTCGGTGAAGCGGGCCGCGTCGATGTCGTCGAAGCCGACGACGGCGACGTCGTCGGGGACGCGGCGGCCCGCCTTCCGCAGCGTGTACACGGCGCCGATCGCCATCAGGTCGCTCGCGGCGAACACCGCGTCGAGACCGGGGTCGTCCTCAAGGAGCTGCCGCATCGCGGCCGCGCCCGACTCGCGGGTGAAGTCGCCCATGGCGGCCAGGGAGCGGCGGCCGGTGCCGGAGAGCGTCTCCCGGTAGCCGGCCAGGCGGTCCAGCCCGGCGGACATGTCGAGCGGGCCGGTGATGGTGGCGATGCGGCGGCGGCCCCTGGACAGCAGGTGCTCCACCGCGGTGCGCGCGCCGCCGACGTTGTCGACGTCGCAGTACGGCGGGCGCGCGGTGGAGACGGGGCGGCCGTGCGACACCACGGGGACGCCCGTCCGGATCAGCGCGGCCGGGAGAGGGTCCGAGCCGTGCAGGGAGAGCAGGATGACCCCGTCCACGTGTCCGCCCGCGACGTACCGCTCGACCCTGGCCTGGCCGGCGGGCGAGGACGGCATCATGAGCACGACCTGCTTGTCGGCGGCCTCCAGCTCCTGGCTCACCGTACGGATGACCTGGGAGAAGAACGGGTCGTCGGAGAAGACGCGGGCGGGCGGCTCGGAGACGACCAGGCCGATGGACCCGGTGCGCTGGGTCACCAGGCTGCGCGCCGCCGAGTTCGGGACGTAGCCGAGCTCCTCGACGGCGCGCTCCACGGCCGCGCGGATCTCCGGGTTGACCGTGGACGAGCCGTTGACCACGCGCGACACCGTGGCGCGGGAGACCCCCGCCCTGGCCGCCACGGCCTCCAGCGTGGGACGTTTCACTCCGCCTCTCCCCCGAGCCCGTTGCGGGCGATGACGTCACGGAACCACTGCGCGCTGTCCTTCGGCAGCCGGCGCTGGTCGGCGTAGTCGACGTAGACGATGCCGAACCTCTTGCCGTAACCCTCGGCCCATTCGAAATTGTCCAGGAACGACCATACGAGATATCCGCGCAGGTCCGCACCGGCGGTGAGCGCGGCGTGCGCGGCGCGCAGGTGCGCGTCCAGGTAGCGGATCCGGGCGTCGTCGCGCACCCGCCCGTCCGCGTCCGGGACGTCGTCGAACGCGGCGCCGTTCTCGGTGACGACGAGCGGCACCCCCGGGTAGTCGCGGCTGAGCCGGATCAGCAGGTCGCCCAGGCCGTCCGGGACGATCGGCCAGCCCATCGCGGTGTGCGGCGGCCCGGCCGGCGGGAACGCGATGCCCGCGCAGCCGGGGTAGGCGGGGTTCGGCGGGGTGCCGGGGGCGGCCGCCACGTAGGTCGGGTTGTAGTAGTTGATGCCGAGCGAGTCGATCGGCTCGGAGATCACCTCCAGGTCGTCGCCGCGGACGTGGTCGAGCCCCCCGTGGCGGGACGCGGCCGCCAGCACCGGCCCGGCGTACTCGCCGCGCAGCACCGGGTCGAGGAACTGCCGGTTGAGCATCGCGTCCACGAGGCCGGCCGCGGCGGCGTCCGGCTCCGCGGAGCCGGACGCGACGACCGGCGCGAGGTTGAGGGTCAGCGAGACGCTCCCGGCGCCGGCGGCGCGCAGCCGCCGGGCGGCCAGCCCGTGCGCGAGGAGCAGGTGGTGCGCGGCGCGGAAGGCGTCGGCGGCGCTGGTCCGGCCGGGGGCGTGCACGCCCGCCCCGTAGCCGAGGTACGCGGCGACCCACGGCTCGTTGATCGTCGTCCAGGTGTCGACGCGGTCGGCGAGGCGGGCGTGCACCAAGCCGGCATAGTCGGCGAAGCGCAGCGCGGTGTCGCGGGACGTCCAGCCGCCGCGGTCCTCCAGCGCCTGCGGCAGGTCCCAGTGGTAGAGGGTGGCGTACGGCGTGATCCCCGCGTCGAGCAGCGCGTCGACCAGCCGGTCGTAGAAGCCGATGCCGCGCGGGTCGACCGGGCCGGAGCCGTCGGGCTGCACCCGCGGCCAGGCCACCGAGAACCGGTAGACGTCCAGCCCGAGGTCGGCCATCAGCCGGACGTCGTCGCGGAAGCGGTGGTAGTGGTCGCAGGCCACGTCGCCGGTGTGCCCGCCGGCGACCTTGCCGGGGACGCGGCAGAAGGTGTCCCAGATCGAGGGGCCGCGCCCGTCGTCGCGTACGGCGCCCTCGATCTGGTAGGCGGCGGTGGCGGCTCCCCAGGCGAAGCCGGGCGGGAAGGTGAGGGGCCGGTCGTCGGTACGGAGCGTCGTGGCGGTCATCGTTTCGGCTGGTCTCTCCGCTGGTGAAGGGTGGCGCGTCGGACGGCGGCTGCGCGGGCGGCTCGTCATGCCTTGAGAGCGCCGTCCATGATCCCGCTGATGATCTGGCGTCCGAACAGCACGAAGACGGCCAGCAGCGGGAGCGTCGCCACGGCGGTGCCGGTGAACATCAGCGAGTAGTCGGTGTAGTAGGCGCCGTTGAGCAGGTTGAGGGAGTACTGGACAGTCGGGTTGTCGGGGTTGAGGACGGCCAGCGGCCAGATGAACTCGTTCCAGGTCTGCATGAACGTGAACAGCCCGAGGACGGCCATCGCGGGCCGCAGCACCGGCAGGACGACGCTCCAGTAGATGCGGAACGTCGAGCAGCCGTCGATGCGGGCGCTCTCGATGAGCTCGTCCGGGACGGCCTGCATCGTGTACTGCCGCATCATGAACACGCCGAAGCCGGTGACGAGGAACGGCACGATGACGGCCTGGAGCTTCCCCGTCCAGCCGATCTCGGCCATCAGCATGTAGAGCGGGATGATGCCCATCTGGACCGGCACCATCATCGTCGCCAGCATGACCAGCAGGAGCGCCCCGCGCCCGCGGAAGCGCAGCTTGGCGAACGCGAAGCCGGCCAGCGAGGCGAACAGCAGCGTGGAGACGGTGACGGTCGAGGCGGCGATGGCCGAGTTGACCAGCCCGAGCGTGAAGTGCGCCTGTTCGTTGCCGAACAGCCGGGACAGGTTGCGGCCCAGCTCGCCGCCCGGCGTGAGCGGCGGCGGCGTCGCGCCGACGACGTCGTTGGTGCGCGTCGCGACGACGAACATCCAGTAGATGGGGAACAGCGACAGCACGATCGTCGCGAGCAGCGTGACCCGGGTGAGCGGGCCGGCGTCCCACAGAGCGGCGACGGAACCGCCGCGCCTCCGCCGGGGCCTGCCCGGCGTTCTGACGATCATCATTTGGCGCCACCTCCCACGCGCCGCAGCCAGGCGAAGTTGAGGAGGGACCCGGCGAGGATGAGCATGAAGAGCATCCAGGAGACGGCGGACGCGTAACCGTAGTCGAACCGCCGGAACGCGTTCTCGAACATGTACATGGTGACCGTCTGGAACTGCCGCAGCGATCCGCCGGCCATGTCGCCGTTGCCGAACAGCAGCGGCTCGGTGAACAGCTGGAACCCGCCGATCGTGGAGACGATCGCGGTGAAGATGATGGTCGGCCGCAGCATCGGCAGCGTGATCGTCCAGAACTGGCGGGCGCGGGACGCCCCGTCGATCGCCGCCGCCTCGTACAGGTCGCGCGGGATCGACTGCATCGCGGCCAGGTAGATCAGCGCGTTGTAGCCCGTCCACCGCCAGTCGACCATCACCGAGATCGCCAGCCAGGACGTCCAGCGCCGCGCCGCCCAGTCGAGGTGCTCCGGCCCGAACCAGCCGAGCACCCAGTTGACCAGGCCGAAGTCACGGCTGAACAGCTGGCTGAACACGATCGCCACCGCGGCGATCGAGGTGATCATCGGGACGAGCACGCCCATCCGGACCAGCGTCCGGGCGCGCATCCGCTGGTTGAGCGCGTTCGCCAGCACCAGCGCGAGCAGCAGCTGCGGGACGGTGGCGATGACGAACATCGCGAGGGTGTTGCGGACGGAGTTCCAGAACTGCGGGTCCGCCAGGACGAGCCGGAAGTTCTCGAAACCGATGAACTCGTGGGCGCCGAGCAGCTCCCAGTCGTGCATCGCCACCCAGACCGTGTATCCCATCGGGAACAGCCCGAACAGGAAGAACAGCAGGTAGTACGGCGAGACGAACAGGTAGGGCGAGAACTTCACATCCCACCGGGCGAGCACGGTGCGCGCCCGGCGGCGCGGCGCCGGGGGCCCGGGCGGACCGGCCGCCCGGGGCCCCGTACGGGAACCGATCGAGATCGTCATCGAGCTTCACGTTCGGCGTCGGCGAGGGCCTTCTTCCATGCCGCGCCGGGTGCGAGCCGGCCCTGCTCCAGCGCGAGGAGCGCGTCCTCGAAGCGCTGCCCGACCGGGTTGTTGTCGGCGCCGAGGTAGAGCGGCTTGACCGCCTTCGCTCCGGCGGCGTAGATCTCCCCGACCGGTGCGTCGCTGAAGTACTCGTTCTTGAACGACTTCACCGCCGGGTCGTCCAGCGCCTGCGGCGACGACGGCAGGTTGTTGCGCGCCTTGAACGCGACGATCTGGCTGTTCACGCTGGTGAGGTACTTGGCCAGCTCGGCCGCCTGCTCGGCGTGCTTGCTCTGCTTCGGCACCGCCAGGAACGAGCCGCCGCGGCTGCCCGAGCCTCCCGGGATCGCGGCGACGTCCCACTTGCCCGCCGCGCCCGCGCCGGCGTTCTCCTTGATGACGCCGAGCATCCAGGACGGGCACGCGATCGTCGCGAACTTGGCCTGCTTGAAGCCGGAGCCCCAGCTCGGCTCGAACGACTTCAGGCCCGCGGACAGCCCGGCCTGCTGGATCTTCAGGGTGGTGTCCCAGGCGCTCTTGACCGCGGGGTTGCTGCCCGCGACGAGCTTGCCGGACGGGTCGAAGAACGTGTAGCCGACGCTCTGGCTCGCGGCCTGCGCGAGGATCGTGTTGTAGAGGTTCACCGAGCCGTCGACGAACTTGGAGTCCTTCACCTCGCCGGCGTACTTCTTGCCGGTCGCGATGTAGTCGTCCCAGGTCGGCCAGAGCTTGCCGACCTTGTCCCGGTCGGTCGGCAGGCCCGCCTTCTTGAACAGGTCGGTGCGGTAGCACATGGCCAGGCCGCCGATGTCGGTGCCGAGCCCGACCAGGTACTTCCCGTCGGGGGTGAGCGCCTGCTTCCACTTCCAGTCCAGGAAGTTGCCCTGCAGCGAGCCCGCCCCGTAGTCGAGCAGGTTCACGAACTTGTCGGGGTGGGCCATGAACTTGGTGAGGATCCCCTCCTCGATGGCGACGACGTCGCCGGCGCCGCTGCCCGCGGCGATCCACTGCTCCAGGCGGGGCAGGTACTCGTCGAGCTGCACCACGTTCCGGTGCTTGATCTTGATGCCGGGGTGGTCGGCCTCGTACTGCTTGAACAGCTCCTCGTAGCCGAAGGTGCTGAAGGTGTCGACGGTCAGCGTGACCGTCGAGTCCGAGCCGGACCCGCCGTCTCCGCCGCAGGCGGAGAGGCCGAGCGCCAGGACGGCGGCCGAGACGAGGCCGGACGCGAGACGGCGATGGGATCTGAGCATGGCTGTCCTCGGGGGGTGGTGTCGGGATGCGACCCGGATCTCGGTCGAGAGAGCGCTCTCGCAGAGGATGGCCCCGACCTCGGTACCTGTCAAGAGAGCGATCTCAGAACCGCTCTTTCACAGAGGTTATGCCAGCCATATTTCCTGGTCAGAGCGAACATCACATACGCACAACGTTATGAGAGCGCTCTCTCACCTCTTGACGGACCGGTCCGGACGGGCGACATTGGCCGCACCAGAGGGCAGGCACCCCGCGCTTGCTCCACCCCACTCTGGAGGTCCCCCCATGACCCCATCGAGACGTCCCCGCCTCTGGCGCAGGTGCGTTCTCGCCGTGGTCGCCGCCGCGCTCCCGGCGGCGGTCGCCACCGCCGTGATCTCGCCGACCGCCGGCGCCTCCGTCCCGCCGCCCCCCTCGGGCTGGAGCCTGGTCTGGAGCGACGACTTCAACGGCCCGGCCGGCTCGCTCCCCTCGTCCGCGAACTGGATCATCGACACCGGCCACGGCTATCCCGGAGGCCCGGGCAACTGGGGCACCGGAGAGATCCAGCGCTACACCTCCGACCCGGCCAACGTCAGCCTGGACGGCGGCGGCAACCTGCGGATCACCCCGGTCAAGAGCTCCTCGGGCGAGTGGACGTCGGCCCGCATCGAGACCCAGCGGACGAACTTCAAGCCCGCCGACGGCCGCGTCCTGCGCATCGAGGGGCGCATCCAGATGCCGAACGTCACCGGCAACCAGGCCCTCGGCTACTGGCCCGCGTTCTGGGCCCTGGGCTCCCCGTACCGGGGCAACTACCAGAACTGGCCGGCGATCGGCGAGTTCGACATCATGGAGAACGTCAACGGGATCAACTCCGTCTGGGGCGTCCTGCACTGCGGCACCAACCCCGGCGGCGCGTGCAACGAGACCAACGGGATCGGCGCGAACCGCGCCTGCCCGGGCTCGTCCTGCCAGTCGGCGATGCACACCTACCGCTTCGAGTGGGACCGCAGCGTCAGCCCCAACCAGCTCCGCTGGTACGTGGACGGACAGCAGTTCCACAGCATCAGCCAGAACCAGCTCGACGCCACGACGTGGGCGAACATGACCGGGCACTCCGGCTACTTCCTGCTGCTCAACGTGGCCATGGGCGGCGGCTTCCCGAACGGCGTCGCCGGCTTCGGCACCCCCACCGGGGACACCGTCTCGGGACGGCCCATGGTCGTCGACTACGTGGCGGTCTGGCAGAGCGGTGACGGCGGCGGCTCCACCACCCCGCCCCCGACGGGCGACACGGTCGACGCCCGCTCGACCATCCAGGCGGAGAACTACCAGGCCCAGTCGGGCACGCAGGTCGAGAGCACGACCGACAGCGGGGGCGGCCAGAACGTCGGCTACATCGGCAACGGCGACTGGCTCCGCTACGACAACGTCGACTTCGGCGGCACCCCGGCGACCCAGTTCAAGGCCCGCGTCGCCTCCGGCGCGCCGGGCGGGGTCAGCGGCCTGGTGCAGGTCAGGCTGGACAGCCCGACCGGCCAGGTGATGGGCGAGTTCGCCATCGCCAACACCGGCGGCTGGCAGAGCTGGCGGACGGTGCCCGCCAACATGTCGGGCGTGACCGGCAGGCACACCGTCTACATCACCTTCTCCAGCGGCCAGCCGGCCGACTTCGTCAACATCAACTGGTTCACCTTCAGCTGACCCGGCACAGGCGGCCGATACGGCGCGCGGCCACCGCCGACCCGCCCGAAGGGCCGGCGGTGGCCGCGCGCACTTTTCCCGGGTTTTCACGTCCAGCCTTCCGTTTACGCAGGTGAGGAGGTCGCCGGCTGAGGGGCG
This sequence comes from Actinomadura sp., assembly GCF_044508335.1. Classification (NCBI taxonomy): domain Bacteria; kingdom Bacillati; phylum Actinomycetota; class Actinomycetes; order Streptosporangiales; family Thermomonosporaceae; genus Actinomadura; species Actinomadura sp. Next base: position 27,984 of record NZ_JBIQHY010000009.1, on the reverse strand, counting down.
AGGAAGAGCGTTGACGAATCGAAGCGCTTCGACCAGCCTCCAGGGCACCGGGATCACAAGGAGGGTTCATGGCCACACGGAGATCGCTCGCCGGCGCCGCGGCGGCCGTGGCGGCGGCGCTGGCGCTGGTCGCCTCGACGGTGGCGGTGGTGGCCGCCGTCGCGGTCCGTCCCGCGGCCGCGGCCGAGACGTACACGTGGAAGAACGTGCGGATCGACGGGGGCGGGTTCGTGCCCGGCATCGTCTTCAGCCGCAAGGAGAAGAACCTCATCTATGCCCGCACGGACATAGGCGGCGCCTACCGGTGGGACCAGTCGGGGAGGCAATGGGTGCCGCTGCTGGACTGGGTCGGCTGGGACAAGTGGGGGTACAACGGCGTCATCAGCCTGGCCGCCGACCCGGTGGACGCGGACCGCGTGTACGCGGCCGTCGGCATGTACACCAATGACTGGGACCCCAACAACGGCGCGGTGCTGCGATCGGCCGATCGGGGCAAGACGTGGCAGGCGGCGGAACTGCCGTTCAAGCTCGGCGGGAACATGCCGGGGCGCGGCATGGGCGAGCGGCTCGCGGTCGATCCGAACGACAACCGTGTCCTCTACCTGGGGACGCCCGAGGGGCACGGGCTGTGGCGGAGCACCGACCGCGGTGCGACGTGGGCGAAGGTGAACAGCTTCACCAATCCCGGCGACTACTCCGACGACCCGGGCGACGGCACCGGATACGGCAGCCACCGGCCCGGCGTCGTGTGGGTGACGTTCGACGAGAGCAGCGGGACGGCCGGCAGCCCGAGCAGGACCATCTACGTGGGCGTGGCCGACAAGGAGAACACCGTCTACCGGAGCACGGACGCGGGCGCGACGTGGCAGTCCGTGCCCGGGCAGCCCACCGGCTACATCGCCCACAAGGGCGTGCTGGACGCCGCCGGCCACGTGCTCTACATCGCCACGAGCGACACGGCCGGCCCGTACAGCGGCGCCAAGGGCGACGTATGGAAGCTCGACACGCAGTCGGGCGCGTGGACGCAGATCAGCCCGATCCCGTCGAGCAGTTCCGACGACTACTTCGGTTACAGCGGGCTGACGATCGACCGGCGGCATCCCGGGACGCTGATGGTGGCGACGCAGGTGTCCTGGTGGCCCGACATGATCATGTGGCGGAGCACCGACGGCGGCGCGTCCTGGACCCGCATCTGGGACTGGACGAGCTATCCGAACCGCAGTTTCCGCTACACGCAGGACATCTCCGGCGTTCCGTGGCTGACGTTCGGCACCAACCCGTCGCCGCCCAAGGTGACCCCGAAGCTCGGCTGGATGAACGAGTCGGTGGAGATCGACCCGTTCGACTCCGACCGGCTGATGTACGGGACGGGCGCGACGATCTACGGCACCGAGAACCTCACCCGCTGGGACGCCGGCGACCAGATCACGATCAAGCCGATGGTGAAGGGGCTGGAGGAGACCGCGGTCCTCGACCTGATCAGCCCGCCGTCCGGGGCGCCGCTGGTCAGCGGGCTCGGCGACATCGGCGGGTTCCGGCACACCGATCTCGGGTCCGTCCCGGCGGCGATGTTCACCCAGCCCGTCTTCACCAGCACGACCAGCCTCGACTACGCCGAGGGCGATCCGAGCGTCATGGTGCGGGCGGGCGACTTCACCGACTCCGACCGCCCGAACGACAGCCATGTCGCGTTCTCGACCGATGGCGGGGCCAACTGGTTCCAGGGCACCGAGCCCGGCGGTGTCGACAACGGCGGCACCGTCGCCGCGGCGGCGGACGGGAGCCGGTTCGTGTGGGCGCCCGGCGACAGCGGCCGGCAGGTCGTCTACTCGGTCGGGTTCGGGAACTCCTGGAGCCAGTCGTCCGGTGTGCCCGCGAACGCGATCGTCGAATCCGACCGGGTGAACGCGAGCAAGTTCTACGCCTTCTCCGGAGGCAGGTTCTACGTCAGCACGAACGGCGGGCAGTCGTTCTCGGCGACGGCGGCGTCCGGGCTGCCGTCCAGCGGCGTCCATTTCAAGGCCGTCCCCGGCGAGGAGGGCGACATCTGGCTCGCAGGCGACACAGGCCTGTTCCATTCGACCGACTCGGGCGCGAGCTTCACCAAGGCGGCGAGCATCTCCAAGGCGGTCAACGTCGGGTTCGGGAAGGCCGCCCCCGGGGCGGACTACCCCGCTGTCTACCTGGTCGGGACGGTCGACGGCACCACGAGGCTGTTCCGGTCGAACGACGCCGGCGCGCACTGGACGCGCATCAATGACGACCAGCACCAGTACGGCAACGCCGGCGAGGCGCTGACCGGTGATCCCCGTATCTACGGGCGTGTCTACCTGGGCACCAACGGGCGGGGCATCATCTACGGCGACACCTCCGACACCGCGCCGACGACTCCGCCGGTCACCAGCGACCCGCCCACGACCGAGCCTCCGACCAGCGAGCCTCCCACCACTCCTCCCCCGTCCGACGGCGGCTGCACGGCCGCCTACAAGACGACCGGGTCGTGGGGAGGCGGTTTCCAGGGCGAGGTCACCGTCGAGAACACCGGCTCGGCGGCGATCACGGCGTGGAAGGTGTCCTGGACGTTCGGCGGCGGCCAGGCCGTCTCCCAGTTCTGGGGCGCCGAGGTGACCCAGGACGGCGCGGCGGTCACCGCGGCGAACGAGTCCTGGAACGGCGCGCTGGCGCCCGGGGCCACCGCCACGTTCGGGTTCATCGGCACCGGTTCGCCGGAGACCGTCACTCCCGCCTGCGACGGCGAGTGACACGGAAGGGGCGGGGCGGTCTCGCGCTCCCGCCCCGCCCCTTCCTCGGCTTACAGCGGACGCGGCCGCCTGTCAACGCCGCCGCGGCCAGCCTCGCGATCGCAGTCCGGTGTGAACCGCGGCCCGGCGCCCCGTCTCAGACCTCGCTCACCAGGGCCGCTTCGGAGACCGGACCGTCCGGGAGATCGGGGAAGGGGGCGCCGAGCAGCCGGAGCAGCGGCGCGGCCTTGACCGCGGTCTCCTCGAACTCGGCGGCCGGGTCGGACAGCGCGGTGATGGCGCCGCCGATGCCGAACTCGACGCGCCCGGTGGACGCCGAGGCGACGGCCGTGCGGATCACGATGCTGAAGTCGGCCGCGCCGGACAGCGAGAAGTACCCGATGGCCCCCGAGTACACGCCGCGCGGCCCCTCCTCCAGGCGGTCGATGATCCGCATGGTGCGGATCTTCGGAGCCCCCGTCATCGAGCCGCCCGGGAACGCCGCCCGCACGCACCCCACCGCCGAGACGTCCGGGCGGAGCCTGGCCCGCACGGTGCTCACCAGCTGGTGGACTGTCGTGTAGCTCTCCACGTCGAAGACAGGACCGGCGGCGACCGACCCGGTCTCGGCGACTCCCCCGAGATCGTGCCGGACGAGGTCGACGATCATGAGGTTCTCGGCGCGGTCCTTGGCGCTGCGCGCGAGTTCCTCGCGCAGCCGCCGGTCCGCGGCCGGGTCGGGCGAGCGCGGCCGGGTCCCCTTGATCGGCTTCGACTCGGCCTGCCCGTCCGCCGTCACCCGCAGGAAGCGCTCGGGAGAGGAGCTCAGCACCGACAGGTCGCCGAACCGCAGCAGGGCGCCGAACGGCACCGGGTCGCTCCGCCGCAGCCGCCGGTAGAGGTCCCACGGGTCGGCGCGCACCCGCGCCGTCAGCATGTTGGTGAGGCACACCTCGTAGGTCTCCCCGGCGACGATCTCCCGCCGGCATTCCGCGATCTTGTCGAGGTAGCGTGCGCGCCCGTGCCGCAGCGCCGGCGCCGGCGCGCCGGTGCGCGGGGCCGGCGCGGCGGGGACGGGCAAGGCGGCCAGGCGCGCCTCCGTGTCGTCGAGCCAGGCCAGCGCGTCCCGCTCGTCCCCGACCCGGCACAGCGCCATGAGGTGGACGGATCCGTCCGCGTGGTCGAACGCCACGGCCCGGTCGGCGAAGATCATGGCGGCGTCGGGGTGCGGGGAGCGGTGCGCCCTGGCGCCGCCGGTCTCGGCCTTCAGCTCGTAGCCGAGATATCCCACCCAGCCCAGGGTGAACCCGAACGGCAGGTCCGGGACCTCCGCGGCGTGCGCGCGCACGTCGGCGTCGATCCAGTCGAAGAAGGACGCGCGCTCGATCCGCGTCCGCCCGTTCGCCGACTCGACGGTCAGCTCGCCCGTCTCCACGTCGAAGAAGACGGACCGCGCCAGCGGGCCGCCGGCGTCGCCCATGAACGAGAACCGCCCGCCGTGCTCGCCGGTCCGGCTGCTGTCCAGCCAGAACGCCCGGTCGGACGAGGCGAACAGCGCGCCGAAGACGTCCTCGGCCACCGCCGGGGCGCCGAGGCGCCGCGCGATCACCTTGAAGGACTTCGGCCCCGTCCCCGCCGCGGCTTCGCCGCGCGCCACGGCCGGGGCGCGGCGTGGCTCCGCCTCGGCGCGGGCGCTCTGCGCCAGGAAGTTCGCGATGATGCGGCGCCCGTGATCCGTGCACACCGATTCGGGGTGGAACTGGACGCCCCAGATCGGCCGCCGCCTGTGCCGGACGCCCATCAGCACCCCGTCGGACGTCCACGCCACCGGCTCCAGCACCGGCGGCAGCCCGTCCACGGCCAGCGAGTGGTACCGCACCGCCGAGAACGGCGACGGCACCCCGTCGAACAGGTCGGCGCCCGTGTGCTCGACCCACGACGACAGCCCGTGCCGGACCTCCGGAGCGGGCCGGACGCGTCCCCCGAACACGTGGCAGATCCCTTGGTGGCCGAGGCACACCCCGAGCAGCGGGATCCGGGCGTGCCTGATCACGTCCGCGCAGATCCCGAAGTCCTCGCGGCGCTCCGGCGAGCCGGGGCCCGGCGAGATGACGACGTTGTCGAACGGCTCCAGCAGGCCGGGGCTCCACTCCGCCTCGTCGTTGCGCATGACGACGGGCTCGGACCCCGCCTCCGCCACGTGCTGGACGAGGTTGTGCGTGAACGAGTCGTAGTTGTCGATGATCAGGGTCTGCACAGGCGCTCACTGGATGACGAGGCGACGGTCCCGGTACCGGCCCGGCTGTGGCCGGGATACGGCGAAACGGTACCCGGAGGCGTCCGGCGCTCCGTCCGCGGAGCCCGCTCAGGTCCAGGCGAGGCGGTCGGTGATGAGGGCCTGCTGGGCCGGGTTGGAGGTGAGGGCGAGGGCACGGCGGTCGGCCGTGTGGGCCTCGCGCTGCCGGCCGAGGTCGCGCAGGAGTTCGGCGCGGGTGGCGTGGTAGAGGTGGTGGCCGTCCAGGGCGCGCGCGAGCGGGTCCAGTTCGTCCAGGGCGGCCTGCGACCCCCGGACGTAGCGGAGCGCGATGGCGCGGTGCAGGCGGACGACCGGCGTCCGCGTCATGCTCAGCAGCATGTCGTAGAGGACGAGGATCTGCGTCCAGTCGGTGTCGTCCCAGGTGGGGGCCTCCGCGTGGCACGCGACGATCGCGGCCTGGATCTGGTAGGGGCCGGGGCGGCGCATCGCGGCGGCGCGTTCGAGCAGCCGGGTCGCCTCCTTGACGGCGGCGTGGTCCCAGCGGGCGCGGTCCTGGTCGCGGAGCAGGACGAGGCGCCCGCCGGCGTCGAAGCGGGCCGCGGTGCGCGCCTGGTGCAGCCGGATGAGCGCGAGCAGCCCCAGCACCTCGGGCTGCCGCGGCATCAGCCAGGCGAGGTTCTCCGCGAGCCACTGCGCGTCGTCCGCCAGGTCGCGGGCGTGCGGGCGCTCCCCTCCGCTCGTCAGGTAGCCCTCGTTGAACAGCAGGTACACCACGGCGAGGACCTGGTTCAGGCGCTCGTGGAGCTCGCCGTCCGGCGGGATCCGGTACGGGATGCCCGCGTCGGTGATCTTGCGTTTGGCGCGGGTGATGCGCTGCGCGACGGTCGTCTCCGGGACGAGGAAGGCGGCGGCGATCTGCTCGGTCGTCAGCCCGCACACCGTGCGCAGGGTGAGCGCGACCTGGGCCGGCACGGGCAGCGCCGGGTGGCAGCAGGTGAAGACGAGCTTGAGCCGGTCGTCGGGCTCGCTCGGCACCGGCCACTGCAGCCGGGCCAGCTTCTCGCGGTAGTTGGCCTGGCGGCGCAGCAGGTCGATGCCGCGGCGGCGGGCGGTCGTGAGCAGCCAGGCGTCCGGATGGTCCGGTATGCCCTCGGCGGGCCAGCGTTTCAGCGCGGTCTCGACGGCGTCCTGCATCACGTCCTCGGCGGCGGAGAAGTCGCCGAGCGTCCGGATCAGGCAGGCCGTCAGCCGGCCCGCGTGCTCGCGCAGCACGCGGGTCAGCTCGTCGTGCACCCTGTCCATCGGCGGTCGTCCGTCAGGTGAGCGGGCGGATCTCGATCACCGGACAGGCGGGCCAGTCGCGGGCGACGGCGAGGGCCTCGTCCAGGTCGGCGACCTCCAGCTCGGCGTAGCCGCTGACGATCTCCTTGCCCTCGACGAACGGGCCGTCGGTGAGCAGCGGCTCCGTCCCGTCCAGCCGCATGGTGGTGGCCGTGTGCGCGGGCTGCAGCCGCCCGTGGTGGGTGATCTGCGCGGCGTGCCGGGCGAACCACTGCGCGACCTGCTCGTAGGCGGCCTGGCGCTCGTCGTCGCTCATGGCGGCCAGCTCCTTGGCGTACTCCTCGGTCTCGACGAACATGAGCACGTATTTCATCGGCGCCCGTTCCCTCCGTTCGCTCGGCGGCCGGCTCGCTCGGCGCCGCTCAGCCCGCGGGCAGCGGCGCGTACAGGTCGATGCCGTTGCCGTCCGGGTCGAGGACGGTCGCGTACCGCATGCCCCAGAACGCGTCCCACGGCTCCTTGGCTCCGGTGTACCCCGCCTCGGTCAGTTCCGCGTACTTGGCGTCCACGTCCGCCGGGGTCGCGGCCTGGAAGGCGAGGAAGTTGCGGGGGCCGCCGGACGGCTTCGTCCAGCCGTCGACCGTGGGGCCGCGGAAGCCCTCGGTGTCGAGCATCAGGTGCAGGCCGCCGGGCAGGTCGCAGTCCGCGTGGTCGGGGTGGGCGGAGTCCACCTTGAACTCGATGCCGAGGCGGCGGTAGAAGGCGACGGCGGCGTCCATGTCGGACACCACGATGTCGATCGTGTTCATCGTCAGGTCCATGACGTGCTCCCTCCGGCCCCGTGCGGGGGCGTTCGGCCGTTGTCACCCCCTAGACGATCGGCGCGGGGCCGGATCAGACACGTCCGCGGAGGATCACGGTTTGCGGCCGAGACCGCAGGCGGCGTCCACCTCCGGCGGCGCGCCGAACGGGGTGGCCTCGGGCCGCCACCGGGACGTGGACACGATGCCCGGTTCGAGGAGTTCCAGACCGGTGAAGAACTCGGCGAGCTGCTCGGGCGAACGGTCGATGTAGGGGGTCGAGCCGCGCTCCACGGCGATCCTGATGGCCTCCTCGCGCGCCTGCTTGTCGACGCTGCCGGTGCCGTCGTTGAGGGCCAGGAAGCTGCCCGGGGCGAGCGCGTCCACGAACCGGCGGACGATGGCGTACGCCTCGTCGTCGTCGACCACGTTGCCCATGATCCCGAACATGATCAGGCCGATGGGCCGGGTGAAGTCGAGGGTGCGGGCGGCCCCGGCCAGGATCCGCTCCGGGTCGCGGACGTCGCACTCGATGTAGTCGGTCCTCCCCTCCGGGCGCCCGACCAGGAGCGCCCGCGCGTGCACCAGGACGAGCGGGTCGTTGTCGACGTACACCACGCGCGACTCGGGCGCGATGCGCTGGGCGACCTCGTGGGTGTTGTCGTGGGTCGGCAGCCCGGTGCCGACGTCGAGGAACTGCCGGATGCCCTCCTCGGCGGTGAGATACCGGACCATGCGGCCCAGCGCGACGCGGGAGTGCCTGGCGACGTCGCTGACGCCCGGGTACGCGGCGGCGACCTGGTCGCCGACCTGCTTGTCGATCTCGTAGTAGTCCTTGCCGCCGACCCAGTAGTTCCACATGCGGGCCGAGTGCGGGCGGGAAGTGTCGATTTCGGGCGTCTCATTGGCGGACATGGCGCCCATGGTCGCCGCGCGCACACCGTCCCGCAAGGCAGAATGCCCATGTGGCGAAGAAATGTCCGTGTGGGCTCGGCTCCCGGTATCGGGATTGCTGCGGGCGGCTGCATCGGGGCGAGGCGGCGGCCGGGACGGCCGGGGAGCTGATGCGCTCGCGGTTCAGCGCTTTCGCCGTCGAGGACGAGGCTTACCTGCTGAGGACGTGGCACCCGGCGACGCGTCCGGAGCGGGTGGGCTTCGAGGACGGCCTGCACTGGACGCGGCTTGAGATCGTCCGGGAGGAGGACGGCGGGCCGGCCGACGAGAAGGGCGTCGTCGAGTTCCGCGCCCACTACCTCGCGGGCGCCGAGCCCGGGGAGTTGCACGAGGTCAGCCGGTTCGTCCGGGGGGACGGCGGCTGGGTCTACGTGCGCGGCAGGATCATCCGCTGACCGGGCCGGCGCCGAGCCGCCGTCCGCAGCGGACGAGCAGGACCACCAGCAGCGCCGGGGCGACGAAGACGGCGGCGCGCAGCGTGGTGAGGTCGGCGAGCGTCCCGAGCGCGAGCGGCGCGGCGCCGATCGCGACGCCGGACGCGAGCGCGCAGCGGGCGGCGGCCCGGACGGGCCGCTCCGGCCAGGCGGCGAGCGCCCGCGCGAGGAGCACGGGGTAGAGCAGGGCCACGCCGAGCCCGGTGACCAGCAGCCCGGCGACGGCGACCGGGGCGGGCGCCGTCCACAGGACCGCGAACCCGGCGACGCCGGTCAGCGCGCTCACGGCGAGCAGCCGGTCGGGGCGTCCCATGGCGCGGACGACCGGCCCGGACGCGGTGCGCCCGACCGCCATGCCCAGCACGAACGCCGCCGACAGCGTGGCCGCCGCCCCCGAGCCGAGCCCTTTCACGTCGCCGAGGAAGTCGGCGGCCCAGAAGACCATGCAGAACTCCACGCCGACGGCGAGCACGAGATCGGCCCACCTGCCCCAGAACGCCCGCGGAGCCCCTTGGCGGGCACCGCCGCCCCGCGGCTCGGCTTCGCCGGGCGCGTCCCGTCCCGCCGCGGGCGGACGGAAGACGACGAGGAGGAGGGCGGCGGCCACCGCGAGGGGCGGGATCGCGAAGGGCGCCCGCCATCCGAGGCCGTAGGCCAGGGCGGCCCCGATGAGGATCGGGGAGAGCACGGACGCCCCGCTGGCGACCGCGTTCGCCAGCCCGATCTGGACCGTTCCGTCGCCGGGGTGCGCGGCGGCCCGCAGCGCCGCCGGGACGAGCTGGACGAGCCCCGCGCCGCCGAGCCCGAGGACGAGGGCGCCGAGCCCGGCCCCGAGCCGTCCGCCGCCGGCGGCCAGGATCGCGGCGCCGCCGACGAGGGCGGCCAGGGCCGCCGGCAGGGCGTACCGGCCGAGCCGGGCCGCCAGGTGGTGCCCGACCAGGCCGATCACGACCAGCCCGAGCGCGAACGCCGACGGGTAGAGCGCGACCTCGGCGCGCGGCAGCCCGCGCTCCTCCCGCAGCTCGGGCAGGATCGCGCCGAGCGCGGTCAGCAGGTAGCCGAGGCACCCGAAGGACGCGTAGAGCCCGAAGGTCCCGGTTCTGCGCCCGGTGGCCGGCTCCGGGCCCCTGTCGATGTCCATCGCGCGCCTCCCCCATTATGCTCGTGCAACGAGCATAAACGGTTGGGGCCAGGATGTCACCATGCAGCCGAAGACCGCGCACTCCGCACGGGCACTGCGCAGCCAGGGCGCGCTGGCGGTGCTCCGGTACGTCCACGCGCACCCGGCCGCGACGCGCGCGGACGCCTCCCGCGCGCTGGGGCTGAGCAGCGGGTCCGCCACCGAGATCACGAGCCGGCTCAAGGCGTCCCGGCTCGTCGGCGAGGACCTGCCGCCCCGCACCGGCGGCCGCGGCCGGCCGTCCCCCGTGCTCACCGCGCATCCGGACGGCCCGCTCGTGTGCGTGGTGGACATCAGCCACGAGGCGTGGCGGGTGGCGGCCGTCGAGCTGGGCGGCGGCGTGCTGGCCGAGTCCGACGGCCGCCACACCGGCTCGCCCGAGGTCGTCGGACTGCTGGCCGGGCACGTCGCCGCGCTCCACGCCCGCTACGGGCGGCGGCTGCGCGCGGTGTCCGCCTGCGTCGCGGGGACGGTCAGCGGGACGACGGTCGTCCAGGCGTCCGGCATGGGGTGGCGCGACGTCTCCCTGGAGGCGCTCAAACCCGCCGGGATCCCGCTGCTGGTCGGCAACGACGCCTCGCTCGCCGGCCTGGCGGAGGCGCGGCGCGGGGCCGGCGCGGGCTCACGGGTCGTCCTGCACCTGACGGTGGAGGTCGGGGTCGGCGGCGTCCTCGTCGTGGACGGGCGCCCGGTGGACGGCGCGACGGGTGCGGGCGGCGAGTTCGGCCACATGCCCTTCGGCGACCCCGCCCTCGAATGCCCGTGCGGCGCGCGCGGCTGCTGGGACCTGGAGGTGGACGGCCGCGCCATGTCCCGCGCCCTGCACCGCCCGCCGCCCCGCGACCCCCGCACGGCGGCCGAGGAGATCCTCGCGTCATCCTCACCCGAGGCCCGGGATGCCGTCGCGGGAGCGGCCCGCGCCCTCGGCCGGGGCATGGGCGCCCTGGTCAACGGCCTGGACCCGGACGTCGTCACGCTGTCGGGCCTGGCCACCGACCTGGCCGCCGCGGCGCCCGAGGCCCTCTCCGGCGCCTACACGGCGGCCCTGATGCGCTACCGCCGGGCCGACCCGCCGCCCGTCCGCCCCTCGACCCTCGGCCCGCGCGGGCCCCTGGCGGGCGGCGCCGACGCGGCGTTCGACGTCCTCCTCACCGAAGACGGCCTGGACGCCTGGTCGCGCGCCTAGGCCCGCGACCACTCCGGCACCGCGTCGGCCTCGTGGAGCCGGAAGTCGGGGGCTCCCTCCAGCGCCTTCTCCTCGCCGCCCGGCGTGTAGGTCACGATGAGCCGGAGCGGCCGCCACGTCGTGTTGTGCGTCGAGTGCCAGACGCCCTTCGGGATGTGCACCGCGTCGCCCTCCCGGATGGGGAACGGCTCGCCGTCGTCCACCATCTGCGTGGCCTCACCGGAGATCACGTAGATGACCTCCTCGGCGTTCGGGTGGTTGTGCCGCGCGTGCCCCTTGCCCGGGTTGACGATCACCTCGCCCAGCGTGCTGCTCGCGCCCTCCACGCTCGAGGGGGTGACGAACCATTTGATGGACCCCCAGTCGAAGGTCATCGTCGTCACGTCGCCGGGGTTGACCAGCATTCAGATCTCCAGGTTCTTGAAGGCCGCCACCTGCTCGGTGATCGCCTTCTCGGTCGGCAGCCGCTCGACGGACGAGGCCCCGAAGAAGCCGACGACGCCCCGCGTGCGCGACAGCACGTAGGCGGCGTCGTCCGGCTCGGCGATGGGGCCGCCGTGGCACAGCACGAGGACGTCGGGCCGCACGGCGGCCGCGGCGTCCCGCATGGCCTGGACGCGCTCGACCGCCTCGTCCAGCGTCAGCGCCGTGCCCGCGCCGATGCTGCCCTTCGTCGTCAGCCCGACGTGCGGGACGAGGACGTCCGCGCCGGCCTCCGCCATCGCCCGCGCCTGGGCCGCGTCGAACACGTAGGGCGCGGTGACGAGTCCGCGCTGGTGGGCCTGGCGGATCATCTCGATCTCCAGCTCGTACCCCATGCCGGTCTCTTCGAGGTTCTGCCGGAAGACCCCGTCGTAGAGACCCACGGTCGGGAAGTTCTGCACGCCCGCGAACCCCATGGCCTTCAGCTGGTCGAGGAACACGGGCATCACCCGGAACGGGTCGGTGCCGCAGACCCCCGCGAGGACGGGCGTCTCCTTGACGACCGGAAGCACCTCGGACGCCATCTCCACCACGATCTGGTTGGCGTCCCCGTAGGGCAGCAGCCCGGCCAGGGAGCCGCGCCCCGCCATCCGGTAGCGGCCGGAGTTGTAGATGATGATCAGGTCGACGCCGCCGGCCTCGGCGCATTTCGCGGACAGCCCGGTGCCCGCCCCGGCGCCGATGATCGGCTTGCCCTCCTGGACGGCGTTGCGCAGCCGGAAGAGAACGGTGTCGCGGTTCACTGCGATCCCCCCGAGATCATCTCGTGCAGCCGGTCGGCCATCGCGCGGCCGAACGCCGGGTCGTTGATGTTCATGTCGAGCCTCTCCGTCTCCACGGCGCCCTCCATGGCCGCGAAGCACGCTTCGTCCGCCTCCGGATCGTGGAAGGGCATCCCCGGCGCGTCCAGCGCCGACACGCCGCCGAGCGGCAGGAACAGCACGGTCGGCCCGGTCGCGTCCCGCAGCTTGCCGGCGATCCGCCGGCCCAGCTCGGCCATCTCGTCCCGCGTCGTCCGCATCAGCGTCACGGTCGGGTTGTGGACGTACAGGTTGCGGCCCTCGAACCGCTCCGGGACCGTCTCCCGCGGCCCGAAGTTGACCATGTCCAGGGCGCCGGGCGCCACGACCTGCGGGACCCCGAGCCGCCCCGCCGCGGTGAGCCGCTCGGGCCCGGCCGACAGGACGCCGCCCACCAGATCGTCGGCCAGCTCGGTCGTGGTCAGGTCGAGCACGCCGGCCAGCAGCCCGCTCTCCACGAGCCCTTCGAGCGCCTGCCCGCCGGCCCCGGTCGCGTGGAAGACGAGCACCTCGTAGCCCAGCTCGTCCAGCCGCTCCCGCGCCGCGTCCACCGCCGGGGTGGTGACGCCGAACATGGACGCCGCGACCAGCGGCCGCTCGTCCGCGGCGGGCGCCGCCCGTTCGCGGGCCTTCGCCATCCCGGCGGCCGCGGCGGCCGCGTTCCCGAGGATCAGCCGCGACACCCGGTTGACGCCCGCGATGTCGACGACGCTGTACATCAGGGTCACGTCCTTGGCGCCCACATAGGGCGAGACGTCCCCGGCCGCCATCGTCGACACGATCACCTTGGGCAGCCCGATGGGGAGGTCCCGGACGGCCCGGGCCGCGATGGAGGAACCCCCGCTCCCGCCCACCGCGAGAACGGCGTCGATGCGCTCCAGCCCCGCGAGGACGGCCGCCGCGCCCTCCCCCATGGCGGTGACGGCGGCCCCGCGGTCCCCGGCGTCCCGCAACGCGCTCAGCGACGCGCCGCCGGCGCGCGCGACCTCCTCGGCCGGGACATCGGCGTCGACCTCGGACGCCCCGACCCCCGCGTCCACGAGCACGACCTCGCACCCGAGCTCCCGCACCCGCTCCCGGAGCCACTCGTACTCCGGCCCCTTGGTATCGAGCGTCCCCACCAGAACCACAGTCGCCATGAACGATCACTTCCCACCCCACCCGCCCGCCAACCGGCCCCGGGCGCAGCCGCAGGCAGGACGCCATACTTCCGCGCGAGCGCTCGAGCCGTATCCTCCTGGATCGGTCGCACGTCGCCTGCAAGCGTGTCCTCCAGCGGCCCCAGCCTCATGACTCCACGTCCCAGGCGAACTCCGCCCACATGGTTTGACCGGACTCGGTGATGTCGTGGCCGATCTTGTCGGCGGTCTGCTCGACGATGAACAACCCCCGCCCGTACTCGGACACCGCGTCCAGCGCCGCGTCCGGAGGCTTCCAAGCTCCTGCCCCGGCGTCCGTCACTGCGATACGCGCCCATCCGGGACGCAACGCCACAGTGATGGACACCTCTCCGCCTGGAGCCCCGCTGATGGTGTGCCGCAGAGAGTTCGCCGCAAGTTCGGACACGACCAGTTCGGCGTCGGACGTTCGCGGGGAGCCGTCGAGGAGTCCGCGCGTATGCGCGGATCGCAGGAACCATGGACGTAAGACCAGGGTAAGTCTGGGACCATTCCATGACAGGAGGCACCCCTAAGCGATCGGGGAATGACGATGAGTGACGGTCAAGCTGAGTACTCAGCTTGAGAGTTGTGTACGCAGCTTGTCAAGCTTGCGTCGACAAATCGCACCCACTTCGCCACCGGAGTCACAGTGACCCAGCCCGCATATCTACGCATCGCCGACAATCTGCGCCGACAGATCGTCGACGGCCGCCTGGCACCGGGCGACCGGGTCCCCTCCCGTCATCAGCTCGCGCGGGAGCATGGCGTCTCCGATCGTGTGGCCGTCGAGGCCGTCAGGCTTCTGGTGTCCGAGGGCTACGTGGAGTCTCGCTCCGGCAGCGGCACATATGTGCGCCAGCGCCCGCAGGTGAAGCGCCTTACCAGGAGCTGGTACCGCGAGGCGCGTGGACGGGGAAGCTCTCCGTTCCGGGCGGACATGGAGGCGCAGGGGCAGGCGGGTGCGTGGCGCTCCACGTCGGAGACGAGCACGGCCGAGCCGGCCGTGGCCGGCCGGCTCGGCATTTCCGAGGGTGACCCTGTGCTGGAGACGCGGTACACCTTTCTCGCGGACGAGCGGCCCGTCATGCTCTCCACCTCGTGGGAGCCGCTGGAGATCACGC
>NZ_JBIQHY010000009.1:0-13487 GCF_044508335.1 Actinomadura sp. | reverse complement strand
GCGGACGAGCGGCCCGTCATGCTCTCCACCTCGTGGGAGCCGCTGGAGATCACGCGTGGAACGCCGGTGATGCTGCCAGAGGAGGGACCGTACGCGGGTGCCGGAGTGGTCGCCCGGATGCGGGCCATTGGACACGAGGTCGCGCTGGCCACCGAGGTGGTGACGGCGCGGGCCGTTCTGGCGGACGAGGCAGAGCGGCTCGGTGAGCCGATGGGCTCCATCGTGATGGTGATCCAGCGCACCTATACCGGCGACCGCGCGGTCGAGACCGCCGACATCGTGGTTCCCGTCGACCGGTACGAACTGGCTTACACGATCCCGGTCGACTGACGTCAGGCGGGGACGGGGACTTCGGTTGTCACGCCGTCTTCCAGGTTCAGCACTCGGTCGGCCTCCGAGAGGAGCGCCTGGTCGTGGGTCGCCACGAGGACCGTCACGCCTTCGCTGGCCACCACCGCGCGGAGCAGGGGCATGATCGCGGCGGCCGTCTCGGAGTCGAGCTGGCCCGTCGGCTCGTCGGCCAGGAGGAGCCTCGGCCGGTTGGCCAGTGCCCGGGCGATGGCCACTCGCTGGCGCTGGCCGCCGGACAGCTCGTAGGGGCGCTGGGCGGCGTGGTCCGCGAGGCCGACGAGAGAGAGCAGGACGCGCACCCGCTCGTCGCGTTCGGCCGGGTCCTTGCGGACGAGGCGCAGGGGGACCTCGACGTTCTCGGCGGCCGACAGCACCGGGATCAGGCCGTGGGACTGGAAGACGTAGCCGATGTGGTCGCGGCGCAGGGCCAGGAGGTCGTTCTCCGGCAGCGCGCCCACCTCGCGGCCGTCCACGTGGACGGTGCCGCCGTCCGGGGTGTCCAGGCCGCCGATCAGGTTGAGGAGGGTCGTCTTGCCGGAGCCGGAGCGGCCCTTGATGGCGACGAGTTCGCCGGCGTCGACGGTGAAGGACGCGCCGCGCAGCGCCGGGACCTCGATCTTGCCGGTGCGGTAGGTGCGGGTCAGGTTCTCCACGGCCACCATCGTCATGGGGTCTCCTCCCGGTCCGGCCAGACGCCGACGTGGTCGCTTTCCAGTGCGAGGCGGACGCGGTCGCGCATGTCGAGGGCCTCGGTGAACGCGGCGGGCAGCTGGACGCGGCCGGCGCGGTCGAGGAGGGCGTACTCCTCGGCGGTGCCGCCGCCGCGGCGGACCTCGACGCTGGTGCGGCCGTCGCGGATGCCGACGGTGCGGTCGACGCGCTCGGCCACCTGCGCGTCGTGGGTGACGACGACGGTGGTGGTGCCGAGCTCCTCATTGACGCGGCGGAGCGCGGCGAAGACGCCCGCGGCGGTGGCGGTGTCCAGCTCGCCGGTGGGCTCGTCGGCCAGGACGACCTGGGGCTCGTTCGCGACGGCCACCGCGATCGCGATGCGCTGCTGCTGGCCGCCGGACAGTTCGGCGGGGCGCCGGTGCGCGCAGTCGCCGACGTCCAGCATGCCCAGCAGCTCGGCGGCGCGGGTCGCGCGGGAGCGGCGGGAGCGCCCGGCGAACTTCATGGGCAGCTCGACGTTCTGCACGGCCGTCAGGTACGGGAGCAGGTTGCGGGACGTCTGCTGCCAGATGAACCCGACCTGCTCGCGGCGGAACCGCAGCCGTTCCTTGGACGTCATGGTGAGCAGGTCGGAGCCGGCGACGCGGGCGACCCCGGCGGTGGGGACGTCCAGGCCGGACAGGATGTTCAGCAGGGTCGACTTCCCGGAGCCCGACGCGCCGACGATGGCGACGAGTTCGCCCGGGTCGACGAGCAGGTCGAGCCCCTGGAGGGCGACGACCTCGATGCCGTCGGTCTTGTAGATGCGGACGAGGTTGTCGCAGACGATGTGCGCGCCCTCGCCGTAGACGGGTCCGCGTTCGGCGGCGCGGCGCTCCAGTTCGGCGAGGTCGGGTGCGTTGGCCATCAGTCCCCCGTTCTCAGTGCTGTTCCGGGGCGGGTGTCGAAGAGGCGGTCGACGGCGACCGCCGCGGCGGCCGCCAGCAGCAGGGCGCCGGCGAGGCCGAGGAGCGCGGCCGGGCCGGGCGTGTGCGCGGTGGCGGCGAAGCCGCCCGTGTAGGGCCGCAGGTCGACGACCGGGCCGGTGATGTCGGGCAGGAGCAGGCCGAGCACCCATCCGGCGCCGACCGCGCAGAGCAGGACGGGCGCGATCTCGACCAGGGCGAGGCCGCGGCTCTGCCGCCGGCTGAGGCCGAGGGCGCGAAGCTGGGCGACGGTGCGGCCGCGGGCGCGGGCGCCGACGACCAGGACGAGCAGCACCGCGAGCAGGCCGAACACGCCGCCGATGAGCGCGCCGTCCCGGAACGTCTCGTGGACGACGGTCACCATGGGGCCGCGCGTCAGGTTCCGCAGGACGTCCCGCCGCAGCTGGACGTCCCGCCCGGAGGCGGCGCGCAGCTTCCGGGCGTCCACGTCGCCGGTGACGAACACCTGGGAGGGGAATCCCTTCTCGCCCGCCACCAGCTTGTACGGGACGACGGCGAACGCGGTGCCCTCCCCCTGGCCGGGGAAATGCTCGATGCGCCCCGCGGGCTTGACGTTGATCGGCGTCATCCCGGGGCGGCTCAGCGTCAGCGGCCCCATGCCGACGGTGCGGGCGGCGAGCGGCGACAGCAGGACGCCCGAGCCCGACGGGATGCCCGGCACGGACGGCGCGAGTCTCCGGTAGGCGTCGAGGTCCACGCCGACCACGGTCATCGGCGCCGGGTTCGAGGCCGCGGACACGCCCGTGATGATCCGGGCGGGGACGGCGCCGGTCACGCCGGGCAGCGCGCGGATGCGGGCCAGCGCCGCGTCGTCCACCGGCCCCGCCTCGACCCGCGCGTCCGCCCCGGTCTCCCACCAGGACGCGCGCGCCTGCCCGTCCCGCAGCGCGGTGTCCACGGTCGCGGTGAAGCCGGCGACGGTCGCGGCCAGCAGCAGGACGGCCAGCGGCAGCGCCCCGACCAGGTTCTGCCGGGACGCGCGGGCCAGGCCGAGGAACGCGACCGCGCCGCTGCGCCGCCGCAGGACCGGCCCGGCGGCGCGCAGCAGGTACGGGTAGCCGCGCAGGACGACCACGCCGAGCGCCGCGCCGAGCAGCACCGGGACGGCGGCGACCAGCGGATCGGTCCCGGCGCCGGCGCCGCGCCGGCGCAGCAGCACGACGCCGATCACGGCGAGCGCGACCAGCAGGCCGTCCAGGACGAGCCGGCGCGGCGACGGCCGCACGGTGACCAGGTCGTCGCGGCGGTCGGCGACCGAGCCGAGGCCGCCGCCCCGCTCCCGCCAGACCATGGCGGCGGAGATGAGCAGCGCGGCCGCGACCAGCGCGGCGATCGCGTACGCGAAGGCCGGCTGCGGCGGGCCGAGGTCCAGCAGCCGCCCCGCGGCGTACCCGAGCGCGGCGGGCGGGACGACGGCGAGCGCGGTCAGCCCGCAGGCGGGGACGGCGAGCTGCCGCAGCGACGCGCCGCGCGCCCGCATCGTGCCGAGGACGGGGCGGAGCCGCTCGCCGAGCAGCCCGGCGGCGAGGAGCAGCACCCCGGCGGTGACGGCGACGAGCCCGCCGAGCGCCAGCCCGAGCACCGACCGCGCGGTGTGCAGCCGCCCGGCGAACGCGGTCAGCCGCTTGTCGAGCGGCGTGACGACGTCGCACGGGAAGATCCCGCCGTGGCCGCGGACCGCGGAGCGGAACGCGTCGAGGTCGCCGGCCATGGCGCCGGCGGCGCCGGCGTCGACCTCGCCGCCGCGGATCGGGAACCGCCAGCTGAACAGGAACTGGACGTCGCCGCCGCGCGCGACCCGCGAGTACCCGCCGGGGTCCATCAGCGCGGTGCCCGCGTCGCCCTGGAGCCCGTCGCCGCCGAGCGACTCCTTGACCACGTGCAGCATGCGGGCGCGCGGCGCCCAGAACGGGTCGCCGGGGTCCGCGGGCACGTACAGGCCGGTGATCCTGGCGGTGGCGCCGTCGGCGCGGATCCGGTCGCCGACCTTGTAGCCGAGCTCGTCGGCGTACTCCTTGGCGACCATGACGCGGATGTCGCCGCCGGTCTCGGTCGCCGGGTTGTACGCGCGCTCGCCGGCGACGAGCCGGATGCGCTGCCACGCGCCGAAGTCCCAGCTCAGGTAGAGCAGCCGGGGCGCGGCGAACCGGCCGTCGACGGCCATCCGCTCCGTGGTGATGGACGCCTCCGGCTCGCCGGTCACCTCGGCGAGCGACCGCGGCAGCATCTGCTGCCAGGTGATGGTGCCGGACTCCAGGGCCGCCTGGCTCGGGATCGCCGACCACGCGGCGCCGCCCTGCGCCTGGCCCTCCACCCGCAGGTCGGCGGTCGGCCCGATGGCGGCGGCCGCGGCGCGGTCGTACCCGGCGGCGGTGCGGGCGGGGACGGCGACCGCGAGCAGCGCCGACAGCAGCGACAGCACGGCCAGCGCGGCGAGCGGCGCCCACTGCGCCCGGGCCAGCCGCACGGCGGAGCCCCCCATCGGCAGGGCGGGGCCTCTCATCGGTCCTCCCCCACGCGCAGTCCGGCGCCGAGGTTCCGGCGCCGCAGGATCCGCATCACCGGCGGCAGCACGAGCCCGAGCACCGCGGCGACGCCGGCGAGCACGGCCAGCACCACGGGCCACTGGACGACGAGCTCGGCGGGCGGGTACGGGTCGGCGGCCTGCACGCTCAGCACCACGTGCGGGACGACGAGCCGCGCCACGACCAGGCCGAGGAACGTCCCGCCGAGCAGGCCGAGCGCGACCAGGTACGCCTGCTCGATCGCGAGCATCCCGGCGACCTGCTTCGGATGGACGCCGAGGGCGCGCAGCACCGCGAACTCCCGGGTCCGCTCGCCCGCGGTGACCGCGGCGTTGACGACGAACGCGATGACGGCGAAGGCGAGCGCGGCGCCGAAGCCGAGCACGAGCGCGCCCTGCAGCGCCGCGCCGAGCGGGGCGTCCCGCAGTTCGGCGCGCGTCTCGACGCGGTCGGCGGCGACCTCGCCCCACTGCGGATGGTCCGCGAGCGCATGGACGGCCGGGGCGGTGCGCCCGCCGCGCACCGCCGCCCACCATTCGCCGGGCTGGACGGTCTCGGTGGCGACGCCGTCGCCGGCGAGCCGGCTCTGGGTGAGCGTCGGCAGGTCCACGAGGACGCCGGGGCGGCCGGGCGGCACGGTCGGCAGCGCGGGCGCGATCCCCACGACCTTGACCGGCTGGTCGCCGTCCACGGTGCTGACGGTGACGGTGCCGCCGACGCCGACCTTGGCGCGTTCCGCCATCTCGCCGGTGATGACGCCGGGCACGGCGGGCTTCAGGTCGGTGTTCTGCACCCCGTGCTTCGGCGGCGCGGGCGTGCTGAGGATCGCGTGGACGGTCGCGCCGGTCGCGCTGCTGTAGATGCCGCGGCTCGGGTTGGGGTCGGCGGTCGCGGGCATCGCGATGTCCGCGAGCGCGCCGCCGGCCTCCGTCCCGTCCTTCGCGTCCTTCAGATGCGGTTTCAGGGGCTTGGACGGGTCGGGCGAGTAGGCGAACACGTCCCAGCGGAGGTCGGCGGGCGGCCGGGCGTCCCCGGTGCCGTCGCCGCGCACGCCCAGGACCGCCAGGTCGAGCGGCCCCGTGTAGGCGTTGTCGTCGTAGGCGTAGTGGACGCCCCGGACCGACAGCGGGTAGGACGGCACGCCGCCCGGCCCGGCGAGCGCGGCGGTGTCCAGCGCGACCGTGTGCTCGTGGCCGTCGGCGGGGAATCCGGGCAGCTCGGCCGTCCGGGCCAGCCCGTGCGCGTCCACGACGGTGACCGCGACCTTGTAGTCGGTGTCCGCCGCGGGCTCGTCGCCGCCCGGCGTGGGGCCGGTGCGGGTGAGCTTCAGGTCGAACATCAGCCGCTTCGGCTTGCCCGGGACGGCCAGCGAGGGGGCGGCGGGTCGCGCCGCGGCCAGTTCGTCCAGCCGCAGGTCGCTCCGCAGGCCGGGCTGGACGCGCAGCACGCGCCCGAGCGTGCCGGTGTCGGCGGCGAGCAGCGTCGCGGGCTCGTTGCCGAGGTCGGCCTCGGTGCGCAGCACGGCCGTGGCGGCCGTGACGCCGGGCAGCGCCGCGAACCGGCCGCCCTGGCCGAGCGCCGCCGGGCCCCCGCCGCCGGTGGAGGGGGTGAGCCGCAGGTCGGCGCCGCTCTGGAAGTCGGCCTGGTCGGTCTGCGACTTCCGCCAGGTCGCCATCGTCGTGACCGACAGCACCCCCACGGCCATCGCCATGACCAGCAGCAGCACCGGCCCCGCGTACCGGAGCTGGCGCCGCCCGACCTGCCGGGTGCCGAGGACGGGCACGAGCCCGCGGGCCCGCGTCGCGACCCGCTCGGCGACGCGCGACACCCCCGGCACGACCCGCAGCAGCAGCACCCCGCCGGCGAGCAGCGCCAGCGCGGGGCCGGACACGATGAACGGGTCGACGCCGGACGTCCCGTCCCCGGTGCCGCCCGCGCCGTCCGCCCCGTACCGGGTGAGCTGCCAGATCGCGAGCCCGGCGACGATCAGCAGCGCCAGGTCGACGCCGGAGCCGCGCAGCCCGCCGCGGCCCTGCCGGCCGATCCCGGCCTGCGCCTCGACGAACGTGCGGTTCGCGCCGCGCAGCGTCGGGACGGTCAGGGCGACCGCGCACGCCAGCGCCGTCAGCACCGACACGGCCCACAGCGGGGCCGCGGACCCGGCGTCCAGCCGCAGCCCGGACGCCCGCACCGCGGGGGCGTGCCCGGCGAGCCGCAGCAGCGGGCGGGCGAGCAGCGGGCCGAGCACCGCGGCGGGCAGCGCGATCAGCAGCCCTTCGAGCAGCCCGAGCCGGGCGAGCTGGCGCATCCCCATGCCGCGGGTGCGCAGCAGCGCGACCTCGCCGCGCCGGTGGTCGGCGAGCAGCCGGGCCACCAGCAGCCACGCGCACCCGGCCAGCAGGACGAGCTGGATCACCGGGATCAGCATCGTGGAACGTGCCACGAGCACGGCGCCGCCCAGCTGCCCGGTCAGTTCGGGGAGCTTCGTCACGACGGTGAACTGCGCCCCGCCGGCGTCCTCGAAGGTGTCGGCGGCGTGTGCGACGCGGTCGCCGAGCGGGGCGAGGTCGCCGGACCCGACGCCGCGCAGGTCCGGCATGACGGTGAAGCGGGCGTCGGCGCCGGTGCCGGTGAACTTCGCGGCGAACACATCGGGCGGCACCACGAACGGCCCGTACGTGGTGTAGTCGAGCTGCTCGACGCCGGTCGTGACGAGCCGGTCGCCCTGCCAGAAGTAGTGCTGCGGGTCGGGGACCTCGAACAGCCCGACGACGCGGACCTTCACCACCGACTTCTTGTCGACGCGCCCGTGCAGCGTGAGGACGTCGTCCACGTCGGCGCCGATGGCCTTCGCGGCGGCGGCGGGCAGCACCGCCTCGACGTCACCGGGGGTCGCACCGGGCCAGCGCCCCTTGGTGAGCCGGGCGTGCTTCTCGATGCCGGTGTAGGTCCCGAACGCGGTCAGCTCGGGGTGGTCGCTCTTCTCCTGCCCGGGGAGCGTGTAGGAGTCGCTGCGCACGCTCATCGAGACGGACAGCGGCACGTCCCGGTAGATCTGCTTGAGAGTGCGGTCGACCCGTCCCCGCACCTCGGTGAGGCCGTTCGCGGGCACGTGCGTGCCGATCGTCGCCCCCACGGAGGCGAACGTCGCGTCGGCCAGGGTGCGCCGCAGCCCTTCGCGGGTCACCGACCCGGTGTAGCCGACCAGGGCCGCGAGGACGGTGGTGGCGAACAGCGCGGTCGCGCAGGCGGCCAGCACCAGCGTCCGATCGCCGGCCATCCGCCGCAGTACAAGCCCCCGTCGCCACACAGCCGCTCATGATCAAATAAATGTGGTGCGGGCCACAAGGGTCCGCGACCGTTCCGTAACTTTCCGCAACGCACTCGAAATATATGACAAATCGCCCAGCAAACCGTCCACGGCCGGCGGCCGGGCCGGCCCGCGAGGGGGTCTCCCCGGGCTCCCGTGCGGGGCTCCGAGAGGTGCGCAAGGGACCGTAAGGATCGCGCAAACGCGGTGGCGCCCGTGGCCGCCGGACGCGAGAAGTGCAGCACGAGCCTAGCCACGGAGGCATCATGCGCAAGATCATCAACTCGACGTACGTGTCGCTGGACGGCGTCATCGAGAACCCGCAGAACTGGACGGCGGCGTACTTCAAGGACGAGGCCGCCGCCTACGCGCGGGAGCTGCTGTTCTCCTGCGGCGCCCTGCTGATGGGGCGCAGGACGTTCGACGGCTTCTCGCGGTCGTGGCCGGCGATGGAGAAGGCGACCGGCGACTTCGGCGTCCGGATGAACACGCTGCCGCACTACGTCGTGTCCGACTCCCTGAGGAAGCCGGGATGGGGCGACACCACGGCGATCCCCCGCGCCGGGGCCGTCGCCGAGCTCACCAGGCTCAAGGAGCAGGACGGCCGGGACATCCTGCAGTACGGGTTCGGCCCGGTGTCGCGCATGCTCGTCCGGCACGGCCTGCTGGACGAGCTGAGGCTGTGGATCCACCCGGTGTTCGCCGGAACCGGCGACCCCGAGGAGCTCCTCACCCGCAAGGACTTCTCGGGGTCCTTCACGCTCGCCGGGACCAGGACCTTCGAGACCGGCGTCATCATCGCGACCTACGTCCCGGCCGCGGCATAGGCCGGCGGCGCAGGGCGGCGGCGCAGGCGGGCGGCGCGGGTCAGCGGGCGAGGAGGTCCCGGAGGATCTCCGGCGTGCGGGACGGGGGTTCGGCCTGCACGCCGAGGCGGTTCAGGACGTCCCGGTAGCGGGCGATGTCGGCCGTCCGGTCGGGGTAGAGGGCGCCGGTGAGCTGCTCCAGGTAGACGACGTCGGGCAGCTCGTCCTCGGCGAACCGCAGCAGCGTCACCCGGCCGCTCTCGGCCGCGTGGCCCCCGGAGCTGAACGGCAGGACCTGCACGCTGACGTTCGGCCGCTCCGCCATCGCGATCAGGTGCTCGATCTGCGCGCGCATCGTCGCCGGGCCGCCCACGGTGCGGCACAGCACCGCCTCGTCCAGCACGGCCCACAGCTTCAGCGGCACGGGGCGCTCGAACACGCGGCGGCGCGCCATGCGCAGCTCGACCCGCCGCTCGATCTCCTCCGGGCGCGCCTCCGGGTGGCGGGCGGCGAGGAGGGCGCCGGCGTACTCCGGCGTCTGGAGCAGGTCCGGGACGTCCTGGACCTCGTACACGCGGACGAGGTCGGCGCCCTGCTCCAGCCCGAGGTAGGGCTCGAACCAGGCGGGCACGACGTCGCCGTACGCCTGCCACCAGCCGGGGGCGTTGGCGTGCTCGGCCAGTTCCAGCAGCGTCTCGCGGACGCCGGCGTCGGTCACGCCGTAGAAGGTGAGGAGGTCGGCGACGTCGCGCTCCTTGAAGCCGACGCGGCCCAGCTCCATCCGGCTGATCTTGGAGTGCGAGCCGCGGATCTCGTAGCCGGCGTCCTCGGTGGAGATCCCGGCGGCCTCGCGGAACCGGCGCAGCTGCGCGCCGACGACCATCCGCAGCACGGTCGGCCCGGCGTCCCGCAGGCCCGGTGCGGCGAAGCCGGCCGCGCCGCGGCCGGAGGCGGTATGGGGCGGCTCGTCCCGGCGTCCGCGGAGGCTCAAGACTTCACCCCCACGGCGCAGAACTCGTCCACCTCGTCCGGCTCGCCGAACGGGCCGGGCTCGGCGCGCCACCGCGACACCGGCACGACGCCCGGCTCCAGGATCTCCAGCCCCTCGAAGTAGCCGCCGATCAGCTCTGGGGTGCGCAGGTGGTAGGGGGTGTCGCTGGCCTGGTTCCACAGCTCGATCGCCGTCCGGAACGCCTCGCCGGTGATGACGTCGGTGCCGTCCGCGACCGCCAGGTGGCTGCCGGCCGGCAGCGCGTCCATCAGGTGCCGGACGATCGAGCGCGCCTCGTCGTAGTCGGCGATGTGCCCGAGGATGTTCAGCAGCATCAGCCCGACCGGGCGGCCGAGGTCGAGCGTCCGGGCGGCCTCGGCGAGGATGCGGTCGGGGTCGCGCAGGTCGGCGTCGACGTAGCTGGTGGCGCCCTCCGGCCCGCCGGCCAGCAGGGCGCGGGCGTGCGAGAGGACGAGCGGGTCGTTGTCGACGTAGACGATGCGGGCCTCCGGCGCGGCGCGCTGGGCGACCTCGTGGGTGTTGTCGACGGTCGGCAGGCCGGTGCCGATGTCGAGGAACTGCCGGATCCCCGCGCTGCCCGCCATGTGGCGGACGGCCCGGGAGAGGAAGGCCCGCGAGTGCCGGGCGACGTCCACGATCTGCGGATAGACGGACACGAACTGGTCGCCCGCGGCGCGGTCGACCGGGTAGTTGTCCTTGCCGCCGAGCCAGTAGTTCCAGATGCGCGCGGACTGCGGCACGGTGTCGTCGATGTCGGGTCCGGGCCGTGCACCGGCGCCCGGTGCTGACTCTCCCACGGAAATCCTCCTCGGCGCGCAGGAAACCTTCTTACATGGAGACGCTACTCGACGGCGGGACGCTTGCCCACCTGCCCCATACCTCCCCGTTTGTCGTGATCTGCGGCGACGGGCGGTGCCGTTCTCAGCTTGCCGGGCGCTGACCTGGCAGGATCCAGACTCCGAGAAAAAACTTGAAAAAGGCCGGGACCGGATGTCGATCCGGGCCTCCCTTCTTCGACGCGTTGGCAGAGTCCGGGGATGACCCGGACCGAAGACAGAGCCGTACACGACCTTGGAGGCACCCATGCGGTTCCTGATGATGACCACGGACACCGGCGGGAACGACGCCCCGCCGGACGAGAAGCTCCAGCAGGAGATGGGCAAGTTCATCGAGGAGATGGCCAAGTCGGGGGTGCTCCTCGCGACCGGCGGGCTGGAGCCCTACGGCACCCGCATCACCTCGTCCGGGGGCAAGGTCACCGTGACGGACGGCCCGTTCACCGAGGCCAAGGAGGGCGTCGTCGGCTTCGCGCTCATCGAGGCGCGCAACCGCGAGGAGGCGATCGAGCTGTCCAAGCGGTTCTACTCGATCGTCGGCGACGGCGAGGGCGTCATCAAGCAGGTGTTCGGCCCGGACGACCCGTTCCCCGGGCAGTGACGCCGGCGGGGATCCCGCCCGGGGTCCCCGGCGGCGGCCGCTGAGCTTGCGCGGCGGCCGGTGCGGGTGCTCTCATCGGCGGCGTGACCTCTTCGAGCGCACCCGACGTGCACGCGAGCATCGACGCGGTGTGGCGGCTGGAGGCCGCGCGCATCATCGCCGGGCTCGCCCGCATGGTGCACGACATCGGGCTCGCCGAGGAACTCGCGCAGGACGCACTGGTCGCCGCGCTCGAACAGTGGCCGGAGTCAGGCGTCCCGGACAACCCGGGCGCCTGGCTCATGGCCGTCGGCAAGCGCCGCGCCATCGACCGCATCCGCCGGCAGCGGCGACTGGACGACAAGATCGCGGAGATCGGGCGCGACCTGGAGGACCGGGCGCCCGCGGAGATCGAGGTCCCGGACGACGAGGACATCGAGGACGACCTCCTGCGGCTGATCTTCACGGCCTGCCATCCGGTGCTGTCGGTGCAGGCGCGGGTGGCGCTGACGCTGCGGATGCTCGGCGGCCTCACCACCGACGAGATCGCGCGCGCGTTCCTCGTCTCCGAGGCGACCGTGGCACAGCGGATCGTCCGGGCCAAGCGGACGCTGGCGGAGGCCGGCGTGCCGTTCGAGGTCCCCACCGGGCCGGACCGCGAGGCGCGGCTGTCGTCCGTCCTGGAGGTCATCTACCTGATCTTCAACGAGGGGTACGCGGCCACCGCCGGCGACTCCTGGGTGCGGGCGGACCTGTGCCGGGAGGCGCTGCGCCTCGGGCGCGTACTCGCCGGCCTCGCGCCGCGCGAACCCGAGGTGCACGGGCTGGTCGCGCTGATGGAGATCCAGGCGTCCCGGACACGCGCGCGCACCGGGCCGTCCGGCGAGCCCGTCCCGCTCCTGGAGCAGGACCGCGGCCGCTGGGACCGGCTCCTCATCCACCGCGGCTTCGCCGCCCTGCTCCGCGCCAAGGACA
The DNA here is from genome assembly GCF_044508335.1 of Actinomadura sp. Taxonomy (NCBI): domain Bacteria; kingdom Bacillati; phylum Actinomycetota; class Actinomycetes; order Streptosporangiales; family Thermomonosporaceae; genus Actinomadura; species Actinomadura sp. Next base: position 1,434 of record NZ_JBIQHY010000009.1, on the reverse strand, counting down.
TCGGCGAGCCGCCCGGCCCGTACGTCCTGCAGGCGGCGATCGCCGCGACCCACGCGCAGGCCCCCGCCCCCGAGGACACCGACTGGGCGCAGATCTCCTCCCTCTACGAGATCCTCGCGACCGTCGCCCCGTCCCCCGTCGTGGAGCTGAACCGCGCCGTGGCGGTCGGCCGCGCCCACGGCCCGGAGAAGGGCCTGCAGATCACCGACACGCTGGTGGACGAGCCCGCCCTGCGCGGGTACCACCTGCTGCCGAGCGTCCGCGGCGACCTCCTGGAGCGCCTCGGCCGGCTGGACGAGGCCCGCGCGGAGTTCGAGCGCGCCGCCGGGCTGACCCGCAACGCGCCCGAGCGCAAGGCCCTCCTCGCCCGGGCCGCCGCGCTCGGGAACCGGTGACCCGCGCTGCCCGCCGCCGAGCGGTCATGACTCAAAGTGTGTTCTGCTACTTAGGGAACTCGGAGAGGGAGTGCCGGTGATCGCTCATTCGGATGTCCAGGCCGCGGCTCGGCGAATCGCGGGGCGGGTTCGGCGCACGCCGATGATGGAGGTCGAGCCCGGGCCGGCCGCGCGGATGTGGCTGAAGCTCGAACTCGTCCAGCACACGGGGTCGTTCAAGGCGCGGGGCGCGTTCAACTACATCCTCGCCGCGCGGGACGAGGGGCGGCTCCCGGCGGCCGGCGTCGTCGCGGCGTCCGGCGGCAACGCGGGCCTCGCGTTCGCGTACGCGGCGGCGCAGGCGGGCGTGCCCGCCGAGGTGTACGTCCCGGAGACGGCGCCCGCCGTGAAGGTCGCCCGGCTGCGGGCGCTCGGCGCCGCGGTCGTCCAGGTCGGGACGCGCTACGCCGACGCGCAGGACGCCGCCACCAAGCGCGCCGCCGACACGGGGGCGCTGTTCTGCCACGCCTACGACCTGCCCGAGGTCTGCGCCGGGCAGGGGACGCTGGGCCTGGAGATCCTGGAGCAGACCGGCGGCGAGGTCGACACCGTCCTCATCGCGGTCGGCGGCGGCGGGCTGATCGCGGGCGTCGCCGCGGCCCTCGAAGGGCGGGCGCGCGTCGCCGGCGTCGAGCCCGAGACCATCCCGACCATGGAGCGGGCCCTCCGCGAGGGGCGCCCCGTGGACGTGGACGTGTCCGGGATCGCCGCCGACTCGCTCGGCGCGACCCGGCTGGGCGACATCGCGTTCTCCGTCGCGTCCCGCACCGGCGTGCGGCCGCTCCTGGTCTCCGACGAGGCGATCGTCGAGGCGCGCCGGCACCTGTGGGGCGAGTACCGCCTGGCCGTCGAGCACGGCACCGCCGCCGCGCTCGCCGCGCTCCGCTGCGGCGCCTACCGGCCGTCCCCGGACGAGCGGGTGGTGGTCGTGCTGTGCGGCGCCAACACCGACCCCTCCGACCTCGCCTGACGGGCCGCCCGGCCGGCCCCGGCTACGGGG
>NZ_JBIQHY010000061.1:13515-37111 GCF_044508335.1 Actinomadura sp. | reverse complement strand
GGTGGGGGATGGTGGCGGCATCCGGGGGGCTCCGGGGGGTCGCCCCCCCGGGCGAAATGACGGGCCATGGCGAAGGCGGACCCGAAGGGCCGCCGAGCACACCACCCCACCGCGAGCTCCCGCGATTGGACTCGAACCAATAACCTGCCGGTTAACAGCCGGCTGCTCTGCCGATTGAGCTACGCGGGATCGTGCGTCCGATGGGGCCTGGGCCCCTGTCGGCGCGTCTAGGTTAGCGCATGTCCGGGGCTGTTCGCGCACACGTTATGGGTGGGTGCGTCGCTGGCGGGTATGGGGGTGTCACGATTCCGCCGTCAGTGGGAGTAGGACATGAAGACGCGCATGATGTTCATGGCCGGCGCCGCGATCGGGTACGTCCTCGGGACGAAGGCCGGCCGGGAGCGGTACGAGCAGATCAAGCGGCTGTCGCAGCAGGTGTCGGAGAACCCGAACGTGCAGGAGGCCGCGGAGAAGCTGCGGGCCAAGGGCGAGGAGTTCGCCGGTGCGGCGCGCGGCAAGGCGAGCAGCCTGAAGGAACGGGTGCCCGAGCAGGTGCCGGGCCGCAAGGCGGACAAGGAGCAGCCCGAGGTGTATCCCGGCTAGAGGCCGGTCTGACGGCGCAGTTCCTCCAGGGCCTGTTCGGCCTGGGCCCTCAGGCCCGGGTCGGACGGGTCCATTCCCGCGTCGAAGACGAAGGTCCAGCGCACGTCGCCGCCGGCGGCGGGGCGCCGGGCGGCGATCCGCACCTTGCCGCCGGGGAGTTGCACCTGGTGGCTGACGGCGATGGTGGCGGTGACGCGTTCGCGGACGGTCTCGGGGACGCGGCCCGGGTCGGTGAGCCGGACGTGGTGCTCGGGGCCCGCCGAGGTCTCGTGGACGTGCAGCCACTCGTCCTTCCAGGTGGCGTGGTCGACGCGCTCCCAGGGGATGCGGGTGAAGCCGCCGGAGAGTGCCGGGACGTGCAGGGCCGTCGTGGTGGCGACGACGTGTGATCCGCCTCGGGTGGGGGCAGTCGCGAGGACGCGTTCGCCGCGGTCGAGGGTGAGCGCGGCGCGGACTTCGGCGGGCAGGGAGCCCCTGATCAGGCGCATGATGTCAAAGGTAAGCGATCAGGCGGCCTGGGGGGCGCGGCGGGCCCCGAGTAGGTCGAGGACGAGGGCGGCGGACCAGGCGTAGTCGTGGCTGCCGCGGCCGGTGCCGTCGAACGGGTCGAAGAACTCGCGGAAGCCGGACTGGCGGACGAGCCGCATGGTGGAGCCGTAGAGGAGGTCGGCGACGACGGGGAGGTCGTGGCCGAGGGCGCCGTACCAGACGAGCCAGTTGGTGCTGATCCAGGTGGGGCCGCGCCAGTAGCCGGCGCGGTCGAAGGCGGGGGCCTGGATGTCGCAGGTGGGGACGGGGTAGCCGGCGGCGCCGGCGAAGCGGGCGGACAGCAGCAGGTCGACGAGGCTGCGGACGATCGGGGCGGGCAGTTCGGGGTCGAGGAGGGGGCCGAAGGAGCCGACGGTGATGACGGGCAGCAGCCGGTCGTCGCGGAGGTCGCGGGCGCGGAAGCAGCCGGTCTCGGGGTCCCAGAGGCGGTCGAGGACGGCGCGGTGGACGCGGTCGGCGCTCTCGCGGTGCGGGACGGGGTCGGCGCCGATGATCTGGGCGATGTCGGCGAGGGCGTGGGTGGAGGCGAGGTAGACGGCGTTGACGAGGGGGTCCTCGACGGCGAACGGGTGCGATTCGCGGAGGTAGGCGGGCCGGTAGCCGGCATCGCGCATGAGGGCGACGAGGCGGACGTAGCGGTCGTAGTCCTCGCCGGTGGGGAGGGTGCGGTGCCGCTGGGCGGGCGCGTAGGAGGTCGGCGGGAGCCGGAGGGCGCCGAGGGGCCGGTCCCAGGCGGGGCTGTTGTCGAGCCCGGACTCCCAGGGGTGGCAGATGGCGATGAGGCCGCTGGAGGCGAGGTCGCGGGCGCGGGCGAGGTAGCGGTGCTGGGCGGTCAGCAGCGGGTAGAGGCGGGCGAGGAAGGCCCGGCTGCTGTCCAGGTCGGTGGCGCATTCGTGCAGGCGGAGGGCGGACAGGGCGTGCAGCGGCGGCTGGGTGAGCCCGGAGGTGTGGACGCCGCGGGGCGCGTCCGGGTGCCGTTCGCTGTGCCAGAGGTCGGGGCCGGGGAAGAACGCGTGCCGGGCGAGGCGGGTGTTGAAGACGATGTGCGGGAGCATCCCGTCGGCCCACTGGCCGCGGAAGAGGGAGAGCAGTTCGGCCTCGGCGCGGTCGCGGCGGTGGCGGGCGAGGCCCATGCTGATGAAAGCCGCGTCCCAGCTCCACTGGTGCGGGTAGAGGCCGGGCGAGGCGGCGGTCGCGGTGCCTGTCCAGTTCGCATCGAGAACCCGGGCCGCGGCCTTCCACAGCGCGGTCTCGTCACCGGTCAGACGGGAATTCATGTGGTCCAGGTGACCTCCTCGGCGCGAGGGGGGTTCACCGTGATTCTCGCCTCATTGCACGGCCGCTGCGACCCCTGCGGGGGTGTCGATTCTCAACGAGGACGCACGCTGCACCGTGATTTTTTACGGTTCGGTGGCCCGTTCCAGGAGCCATTCCGCGATCTCCTGGCCTGCGGCGATGCCGCGGGCGGCGGTGACGGCGGTGCGGGGGGACGTCCAGCCGGTGTCGTGGAGTTCGCCGTGCGCGGGACGGATCGACAGGTCTGCGGCGTCGAGCAGCTCGATGTCGAGGAGGGAGTCGCCGGCCGCCAGCGTGGTGGAGGCGCCGGTGCGGCGGGCGATCTCGCCGGCGGCGGCGGCCTTGGTGAGGCAGGCGGGCAGGCAGTAGACCTTGCGGCCTTGCAGGGACGTCCGCCAGCCGCGTTCGGCGCACCAGCCGGTGAGGTCCTCGACCCAGCCGGGCGGCAGCGCGGCCCTGTCGATGACCGTGTAGGCGAACAGGCCGGACGCGGTGCGCCGCTTCAGGACGAACTCGCCGCTCGACTGGGCGAGATGGTGCTGAACCTCCGCGAGCGGCGCACATCCGTCTGCGACCCGGTTTCGGACGGCCTCCGCCCAGTCCGGGTCGTCGTCGCCGTCCACGAGGAGGTGGCCGCCGTTGGCGCAGATCGCGTAGGCGGGCGGCTTCTCCAGCAGGTGGACGCGCCGGTACTGCTCGGGTGTGCGCGTCGTCGTCGGGACGAACGTCGCAGCCGTCGAGAGGGCTTCCAGAGTGCGCGCGGAAGGCTCGGTCATGTAGGAGAGCGGCGCACCCTGGTAGAACTCCACGCACAGCAGGCGCGGCATGGTCTCGTCTGGCCCGTCCAGTGCGAACGCGGCCTGGGAGTAGATGAGCGTACGGTCGAGGTCCGAGCACACCAGGACGGTCACTGGACAGCTCCCTTGCCAAAGCGGGGGTGGATGAACCCCATGCAGGCGTAGGGGAACCGCTCTGGCTCGACCTCGTGCACGGGGACACCGCGTTCGTCGGCCAGCAGCCGTATGTGCGTCACTTCCGGGCCGGCGTCGGCGCGCACGAAGACCTTCCACGGGACGCGCCGCAGCAGCACCCGTGTCGTCTCCCCGATCCCCGGCTTGACGAGGTTGAGGTCGTCGATGCCTTCGGCTCCGGCGCAGCGCCGCACGGCCTCCCACCCGGACCAGTCGGGCGCGCGATCGGCGGACAGGTGGTCGGGCAGGTCCTTCGCGACGCGTTCGGCGACGTCCGGGAACCGGGCGCACACGGCGTCGAGGAACACGGCCGACACGTCGTCGCCGGCCAGTTCCCGGTAGTACTTCGCGCCGTGGAAGTCGCCCGGCCCGATCAGCGCGGTGTTCAGGACCGTCCGGCTGACCAGGCCCGACACCGTCGAGTTGAGGCAGGCGGACGGGATGAGGAAGTCGTCGCGCGTGCCGTGCAGCGGCGTGCACCGCCCCGGGTCGGCGAGGACCGCGAGGTCGGACGGGAACGGGTGCGGCTCCAGCGCGGCGGTCAGCTCCCGCGTGATCGCGCCCTTGCCCGTCCAGCCGTCGACGAACATGACGGACGCGGGGTCGTGGTGCGCGGCGAGGTACCGCAGCGCCGCGGTGTCGATGCCCCGGCCGCGGACGATGCTGACGGCGTAGTGCGGGAGGTCCAGGCCGTGCGCGTACCGGGCCCAGCGGCGCATCAGGATGCCGACGGGCGTCCCGGCCCGCGCCAGCGACACCAGGACGGCCCGCGGGCCGCGCTCGGCGAGGACCATGCCGGTGACCAGGCCGGTCGCGTACGCGAGCCGCTCCGCCGACGCCTCCAGCGCCTCGTGGAACAGCCGCCGGTACTCCGGGCCCGGCTGGTACTCGACCGGGAGCGATTCGGCGTAGTGGGCGCGCCCCGCCTGGATCGCGGCCTCACGCTCCTCAGTGGGCGCCTCCAGCCGCGCATGCGAGAGGTCCTTGAGCAGCCACGCCACGTCCTCCGCGGGGTAACTGCCGAAGGACGGCCCGTACAGCGGCTTCACGGTTCCCTCCTGCGGGCGGGGACGGTGGCGACCAGCACCGGCGCAAGCGCGCGCAGCCGCGCCAAGAGCCCGCCGGCGAGCGCCGCGGTGTCCCCGACGTCGTCCACCACTAGCACGATCTGGTCGAACCCGCGTTGGCCGGAACCAGGCGCGACGTTGTAGGCGTACCGCTCCCCCGGCCCATCGGCGGGATCGTCGTGGGACGGGAACACCAGGCGCGTCCTGATGGCGTACCCGGGGTCGTCCACGGCGAGCACTGGGGATCGCGTGGTCGTCGAGTAGCGCACGTCCACGGACGGCAGCGCGTCGGCGAGCGCCTCCGCGAGGCGCAGCGGCGCGTACATCAGCTCCTCGAACCCCAGCACGAGCACGTGCGAGACGTCGCCGAGCCCTGCGGCGATGACATCGGCCATGCGGGCGAGGTCCTTCTCCAGCCGCACCCGATGCTCGGGGAGGAAGCCGTGCCGCCCGCCGTCCGGCAGCCCGGCGGGCCAGTCCAGCGCGGCGCGGCGCACCTCGAACGCCGGAGCGTCCGGGACGCAGGCCCCGCCGGAGAGGCCGGCGGTGAGCGCCTGCCCCGCCTCCAGGATCCCGTCGGGAAGCTCGACGCGCCCCCCGGCCAGCGCCACCGCGTCGATGCGCGCGCCCAGCCGGCGGGCGAGGTCGTCCATCCGCGCCCGGTCGGCGGCGCCGCGCAGGTCCACCAGGGCCGCGAGGACGTAGTGGCTCCTCGGCCGGACGGCGTGCAGGGCCTCGATGGTGTTGAGCACCGTCCGGCCGGTGGACAGCTCGTCGTCCACCAGCACCACCGGCGCGTCGCGGTCGAGCATCGCGGGATCGGCGGGCAGCAGCAGATGGCTCGTGGCGTGGCTGTGCTCCTCCTCGAACCCGCCGTAGGCGGCGAATCCGGGCACGGGACGCCGTGTCGAGTGCAGGTAGTAGGCGCCGCCCAGCGCATCCGCCACCGAGTGCCCCAGAGCGGTGGCGGTCTCGGCGTAGCCGAGGACGATCGCGTCCACGGGAGTCCGGGGTGCGCGCATGAGGTCGCGCAGCCCGGCGGCCGCCCCCGGCACCCCGCTCAAGGCGTCCGGCAGGAGCGGACCGGGACGGGACGGCTCCTCGCCCCGCAGGCGCGCGCGCACCAGCTCGCCGAGCAGCAGCCCGGACCCGTACACCAGCCGGGGATCGGTCGGCACGTGCTTGCCCAGCACGGCCGACACCAGCAGGTGCGCGCGGCGCGGGTTGCGGCGCACGGCCAGCCCGACGAGGGACGACAGCCCGGCCCCCACCGGGCGCGGGCCGTCCGCGAGCCGCACCCCGAGGCGCGACGCGACCCAGCGCGAGGAGACCCCGCGCGAAACGTCCCGGTGCGAGGCGACCCCGCGCGAGGAGACCCCGCGCGAGGCGACCCGGTGCGGCGGGACACGGGCGGACGTCACCGGCTGCCCGCCGCTTCGAGCAGCTCGACGAACGTCACGCCCTCGGCCGCGACCCCGAACACCTGGGCGCGCAGCATCAGCCGCCGCGCCCAGGCGCGGTGCGGCTTCGCCTCGTTCATCTTGTTGGCGTAGGAGCTGGCCATCGCCCCGCCGCCGGTGACGCCGAGGATGTCGGCGGCGTCGCAGTACTCCTCGTGCGTCACGACCGACAGGGCGTGGACGGCCGCGACGTGGCTCGGATGTATCACGGTCTTGCCGATGAGGCCGTTGGCCTTGTCCAGGTGGACCTCGCGGATCAGCCCGTCCAGGTCGGAGGTGATCAGCCGCTGCCGCAGCGGCGCCGCCCGCTGCGCCTCGAACGGCGACTGGCGCAGCTGCGGCTTGAAGATCCGCTCCCCCGCCGAGAAGTACTCCCACACCGGCCCGGTCACCACGTAGCCGGTGCCGTCGGCGCGGCCGAGGATGTTCACCACGTCGCTGATCACGCCCGCGACCGGCCGGATGTCGTAGATGGTGACGTCCGGCGGGCGGCGCAGCCCGTACGCGGCCGACAGGTCCGTCGCGCCGAGCCGGACGGCCAGGATCCGCGGCCGGTGCTTGGCCAGCAGCCGCGCCACGTCGTGCAGCATCTCCGCGCGGGTCTCCGCGTACACCGCCTCCGGGCTCTCGATCACCGGCATCGCCAGCAGCCGCTGCCCGGTGCGGTCGGCGGCGTCCGCCAGCGCGTCGAGGAACGCCCCGCCGGCGGCCGCGGTGAACTTCGGCAGCACGAACCCGCTGACCAGCTCGGCGGCCTCGCCGAGCCGGCCGAGCAGGGCGCCGATCTGCCGGGGGTCGCGGACCCGGACGAACAGCAGCGGCGCCTCCGCGCCCCGGCCGGCCAGCGCCCGCAGCTGCGCCACCAGGTTCGCCTCGCCGAACTCGACCTCGTCGTCGCCGATGGCGTCCTCAAGGCAGATGACCAGGCTCATGACGCCGCGCCGCGCCGCCCGCTCGATGTCGGCGGCCAGCGCGGGCCGGGTGGCGGGGCAGTACAGCGTCGCGCCGAGCGCGACCGCCAGCACCGCCGGGTCGTCGTGCCGGTCGAACGGGCGCGGGTGCCGGTAGAACAGGTGCTTGCGACGCGCGGCGTCGATGTGGTCGAAATGCCGCATGGACGGCTGTCAGCCCGTCACAGGTGGGTGGCCACGGCGGGCAGGAGGTGCTGGAAGGTGCGGCCCGTCGCGGTCGCGCCGATCGCCGTCATCGACCAGCCCTGGCCGTCCCGCGACACCTTGGCCATGATCTGCGCGTTGTGCTGCCCGGCGCCGCTCAGGTCGTAGCGGGCGATCTCCTGGCCGGTGGTCTCGTCGACCAGCCGGCAGAACGCGTTCGCGATCTGGGAGAAGTCCTGCCCGGTGAACGAGTTCACCGTGAACACCAGCTGCGTGACGTTGGCCGGGACGCTCTGCAGGTCGACGTTGATGACCTCGTCGTCGCCCTCGCCCTCGCCGGTCAGGTTGTCGCCGGTGTGCTGGACGGACCCGTCCTTGCTGCGCAGCTGCCGGAACCACACCTGGTCGGCGAGGTTCCCGGAGGCGTCGAACAGCAGGCAGGACGCGTCCAGGTCGATCGACTGGGCCCGGCTCTTGCCGAACAGGCCCTTCTTGGCGACGGCGTCCCAGCCGAGCCCCATCCGGACGCGGGAGAGGGTGCCGCCGCCCGGTTTGGCGAGCGAGACCTTCTGCCCCTTCTGCAGCGAGATCGACATCGTTCGGCTCCTTCAGTGCATCGTTGCTGGTCGCGGGGTGGAGTCGGACCGGTCAGACGTTGCTGGAGTGCAGCTGCTTGCCGCCGGACGGCGAGCCGGAGGCCGCGTCGTCCGCGCCGCGGTTGCGGACGACGGAGCTGACGAACGCCGCGATGATCAGCCCGGCGCCGAGCCCGCCGGTGACCCACTCGGGCACGTGGTGCCCGATGCTGATCAGCATGCAGACCGCGAGGGCCCCGATCGCCCAGTGCGCGCCGTGCTCCAGGTAGACGTACTCGTGCAGGGTCCCCTTGCGGACCAGGAAGACGGTCAGGGACCGGATGTACATCGCGCCGATGCCGAGGCCCAGCGCGATGACGATGGGGTCGGTGCTGATCGCGAACGCGCCGATGACGCCGTCGAAGCTGAACGAGGCGTCCAGCACCTCCAGGTAGAGGAAGAGGAAGAAGCCGGCCTTGCCGGTGGCCAGCGCCAGCCCGCTCGGCCCCGACCGCGCGGGCGCGCCGGCCTCGTCGCCGCCGTCCTCGTCGTCGTCCTCCCCCGCCTCGGAGAACAGCTCGCCGAGCCCGTTGACCAGGATGTAGGTCACCATGCCGAGCACGCCCGCGATCATGACGTTGCCCGGGTTCTCGGCGGTCAGCCACGACACGAACGCCAGCGAGCCGCCCGCGATGACCACCGCGAGCTGGTCGAGCCTGCCGATGCGGGCGAGCGGCCTCTCCAGCCACGGCAGCCACTTGTCGGCGCGCTCCTCGAACACGAAGTTCAGGAACAGCATCATCAGGAACATGCCGCCGAACGCCGCGATCATCGGGTACGCGTCGTTCATCAGCTCGTGGTAGCGGTGCTGGTCGTTGAGCGCCAGGTCGAACGCCTCGACGGGCCCCAGCTTGGCGGTGATGCCCACGATCAGCAGCGGGAAGACCAGCCGCATGCCGAACACCGCGATCGCGATGCCGACGGTGAGGAAGATCTTCTGCCAGAAGGGGCTCATCCGGTCGAGCACCTTGGCGTTGACCACGGCGTTGTCGAACGACAGCGAGATCTCGAGGATCGCCAGCACGGCGACGAGGGCCAGCCCGGTCGGCCCGTCGTAGAAGAAGGCGGCCACCAGCCCGAGGGCCGTGATGCCGAGGGACCAACCGAAGGTGCGAAGAATCATGCGCGTATTTCTGCTAGAGAGGGCGGCCGGGCGTGGCGGCCGCGGTGCGGGGTGCGCCGGCGGCTAGCCGACGTTGACGCCGAAGTCGGTCGCGATTCCGGCCAGTCCGGAGGCATACCCCTGGCCCACGGCCCTGAACTTCCATTCGCCGTTGTGCCGGTACAGCTCGCCGAAGACCATCGCCGTCTCGGTGGAGGCGTCCTCGGTGAGGTCGAAGCGGGCGAGCTCGGTGCCGTCGGTCCGGTTGACGATCCGGATGAAGGCGTTGCGCACCTGGCCGAAGCTCTGGTTCCGGTTGTCGGCGTCGTAGATCGACACCGGGAAGACGATGCGCTCGCACTCGGCCGGCACCGCGGTGAGGTCGACGTTGATCGACTCGTCGTCGCCCTCGCCCTCGCCGGTCAGGTTGTCGCCGGTGTGCTCGACCGAGCCGTCCGGGCTGCGCAGGTTGTTGAAGAACACGAAGTGCTGGTCGGACATGACCTTGCCGGTGCTCGCGAGCATCAGCGCGGACGCGTCGAGGTCGAAGTCGGCGCCGGTGGTGGCGCGGACGTCCCAGCCGAGGCCGACGGTGACCGCGGTGAGGTTCGGGGCGGCCTTCGTCAGCGAGACGTTGCCGCCCTTGGCGAGTGAGACTCCCATTATCCGGGCCGTTCCCTTCCTGGTCTGGTGGTCAGATGTTGACGCCGAAGTCCATGGCGATGCCGGCCAGCCCGGACGCGTAGCCCTGGCCGACCGCGCGGAACTTCCACTCCGCCCCGTTGCGGTACAGCTCGCCGAAGACCATCGCGGTCTCCATCGAGGCGTCCTCGGTGAGGTCGTAGCGCGCCATCTCCGCGCCGTCGGCCTGGTTCATCACCCGGATGAAGGCGTTGCGGACCTGCCCGAAGTTCTGCCCGCGGCTGTCGGCGTCGTAGATCGACACCGCGAACGCCACCCGCTCGGCGGCGGCCGGCATCGCGCCGAAGTCGACCTTGATCTGCTCGTCGTCGCCCTCGCCCGCGCCGGTCAGGTTGTCGCCGCTGTGCTCGACGGCGCCGTCCGGGCTGCGCAGGTTGTTGAAGAACACGAAGTGCTGGTCGGTGATGATCTTGCCGGAGCCGTCCAGCACCATCGCGGAGGCGTCGAGGTCGAAGTCCGTGCCGGTCGTGGTGCGCAGGTCCCAGCCGAGACCGACGATCACGGCGTTCAGTCCGGGCGCCTGCTTGGTGAGCGAGACATTGCCGCCTTTGCTCAGGCTGACGGGCACGATGAGCCTCCAAGATCGCATGCCGTACGGGACGCCGTCCCGGCGCCCAGCCTTATCGACGTAGCAGCGATGCTATCCGTTCCATCCGTTTTGAACTCTCCCTCTCTGAGGTGAGGAGATCCGCGGCTCAGGCCGCCTCCCGCCCCGGCGGGGCGGGTCCGGGAGGCACTGTGCACCCGCGACGCCGTCTGATATGCCCTGAGTCGGCGGGGAGTCCGGAGGCGGAACACCCGGCGGCTGGGCCAGACTGGGCAGGGACGAAGGGAGGCAGCGTTGCGGGGAGCGGGCGACCAGCGCCGCCGGGGCGGCCGGGGCGCGCAGGCGGCTGCGGCGGCCGTCGAGGCGCGGGAGGCGGCGGCGGCCGCCTTCTACGACATGGACCAGGCGCAGAAGTACCTCGACGGCCGCGTCACCGTGTTCGAGGACCTGGACGCGGGGGCCGCCGCGCCGGTGCGGCGGGAGTTCGCCGGGCTGTCGGAGGCCGCCGACGCCGCGTCGGTCGCCTACATCTCCGTGCTGGACGCCCACGACCTCGATGACCGGGACCGGTCACCGGCCGAGTACGACGCGGCGCGCCGCGCGTTCATCGCGTCCACCGAGCGGCTGCAGCAGATCACCCGGAACCTGAACGCCTTCGCCGAGCGGCTCGCCCCGAAGATGGCCCGGCTGGAGGCCGCGCTCGACCAGCTGCCGCCCCGGCTGACCGCCGCGCGCGACGCGGTCGCCGCCGCCGACGCGGCCGTCGCGGCCGCGAAGCAGGCGGGGATGGACGCCTCCGAGCCGGAGGCCGAGCTGGCCCGCGCCCGGGAGGTGCTCGCGCAGCTCGGCTCCAAGGGGCTGGGCGGGCTCGGGCTGGACGGCGCGATCCGCCGCGCCGAGGAGGTCCGCGACATCGCCGAGCGGGCCCGGGAGGCCGCCGCGGAGCTGCCGCGGCTCGCGCAGAAGGTCCGCAACTCGCTCGCCTCGGTCCGCACCCGCGCGGACGCCGTCGCGAACCGCGTCGGGCCCGTCCAGGAGGCGATGCGGGTGCTGCTCCGGAACTACTCACAGGCCTGCTGGCAGGACCTCAGGGGCGCCCCCGACTCCATCGAGGCGGCCGTCACGCGGGCCCGCGAGCGGCTGAACGAGGCGTCCGCGCACGCCTCCCGCACCGAGTGGCGGGAGGCGCAGCGCGCGCTGACCGCCGCGCGCACCGAGCTGAACGCCGCCGACCGCCGCGCCGGGCAGGTCACCGGGCGGGTGGACGAGCTGAAGGCGGTCGCCGCCGACCCCGCGAAGTCCGCCGAGGGCGCCCGCTTCGCCGTGCGGGACGCGCAGCGGCTCGCCATGGCGCAGCCGGGCGGGGCCCCGCCGCACCACGCCCGGGCGCTGGACGGGCTCGTCGAGCGGCTGGAGAACGCGCCGAAGCGGCTCACCGGCGTCCACCCCGACTACTGGGGCTACCTCCAGGAGCTGGAGTCCATCAAGACCGCCGCCGGGGACGTCGTGGCCCGCATCCGCTCGGAGCGCGCGGGCCAGGGGTAGCCCCGCCCAGGCGAACCCTTCAGGCGAACCCTTACGCGAACCCTTATGCGAACAGGGTCTCGCCCCAGTAGCCGCCCTCGCGGACGCCCGGAGGGCACGCGTAGATGCCCGAACCCACGTGCTGGATGTACTCGTTCAGCGCGTCGGCGGCCAGCGACTGCTGGATCGGGATGAACCCCTTGCGCGGGTCGCGCTGGAACGCGATGAAGAACAGCCCCGCCTCCAGCCGGCCGAGCCCGTCGGAACCGTCGGTGAAGGAGTAGCCGCGCCGCAGGATGCGCGCCCCGCCGTTGGAGTCGGGGTGGGCGAGCCGGACGTGGGCGTCCGGCTTCATGCGGGACAGGACGGGCTTGTCGCGCTCCTTCTCCTCCCCCACGGGCGCCCCCTCGCCCTTGCTGCGGCCGAAGATGTCCTCCTGCTCGCGCAGCGACGTGCGGTCCCAGGTCTCGATGTGCATCCGGATGCGGCGGGCCACGAGGTAGGAGCCGCCCGCCATCCAGCCGTCGTCCTTCCCGGCCCAGACGTGCCGGTCGAGCAGCGCCTTGTCGCCGGAGCCGATGTTGTCGGTGCCGTCCTTGAACCCGAACAGGTTGCGCGGGGTCTGCGCCTCCGGCGTGGTCGAGGACGTCTTGCCGAACCCGAGCTGCGACCAGCGGACCGAGACCGTGCCGAACCCGATCCGCGCCAGGTTCCGGATCGCGTGCACCGCGACCTGCGGGTCGTCGGCGCACGCCTGCACGGCGATGTCGCCGCCGCTGCGGTCGGGGTCGAGGGCGTCGCCGGGGAAGTGCGGCAGGTCGACGAGGGCGGCGGGACGGCGCGCCTTGAGGCCGAACCGGTCCTCGCCGTCCTTCTCGAACAGCGTCGGGCCGAACCCGATCGTCAGCGTCAGCCGGGACGGCGGCAGGCCGAGCGCCTCGCCGGTGTCGTCGGGCGGCGCGACCGGCGACCCGGCGACCGCGCCGTTCCCGACGGGCCTGCCGGCGGTCATGGCGGCGGCCGCGGCCGTCCACTCCTTGAGCATCCGGACGAGCCGGTCGCGGTCGCCGGTCGTCACGTCGAACGCGGCGAAGTGGAGCCGGTCCTGGACGGGGGTGGCGATGCCCGCCTGGTGCGCGCCGTGGAAGGGGACGGCGGCGCCGGCGCCGTCGTCCTCGTCGGCGAGCGCCACCCGGTCGAGGCCCGCGCCGGCGGCGGCGCCGACGAGCAGGCTCGCGCCGGAGAAGCCCAGCATCCTGCGCCGGGACATCCCCGGCCGCACCTCGGTCATCGCGCCGCCACCCTTCTCCGTTGCGTCTACTTCGCCACGACCTCGGCGAGCTTGGACAGCGGCTCGCCCAGGGCGTTCACCGCGTCGGCCAGCTCCTTGCGGTCGTCCTTGCCGACCTTGTCATAGGAGACGTAGCCGTCGCCCTTCTCGTGCTTCTTCAGCAGCGCCTCGACCTGGGCGAAGTTGTCGTCGAGGTCGCTCGCGAGCTGGGCGTCCCGCTCCTGGACGACCGGCTTGAGCAGCTCGTAGATCTTCTTGGCGCCGTCGACGTTGGCCTTGAAGTCGACGAGGTCGGTGTGGCTGAACGCCTCCTCCTCGCCGGTGACCTTGCCGGTGGCGACCTCGTCGAGCAGCTCCTTGGCGCCGCCCGCCATGTCGTTGACCGGGTCGAGGGTGAGGCCCGGCAGCCGCGACTTCAGCGTCTCCAGGTCGGCCAGGAGCCGGTCGCCGTACTTCTCCTTGCCCTTGACCGAGCCGTCCTTCCAGAGCGCCTTCTCCAGCAGGTGCCAGCCGGACCAGTCCTTCTTCTCCGCGGCGCTCAGGTCGGCCTCGCGGGCGTCGACCTTCGGGTCGATGTCGCCGAACTTCTCCGCGACCGGCTCGATCGTCTCCCAGCCGACGCGGGACGGCGCGTACAGCTCCTTGGCCTTCGCGACGTCGTCCGCCTTCACCGCCTCGACGAACTCGCGGGTCTTGGCGATGGTGTCGTCCAGCCGCGCGATGACGAACGCCTTGTAGTCGTCGGCGGCCTCGGTCAGCCGCGCGTCGGCGCCGCCGCCGGCCCGGCCGGTGACCGTCACGTTCTGGGACGGGCCCTTGCCGGTCTGCCCGGCGCTGCACAGCAGCCTGAACTGGCCGGCGGGCAGGTTCACGACGAAGTCGACGCTCGTGCCGGGGCCGATGTTCTCCCGCTCGGCGAGGATCTTGCCGTCCGGCTTGAGGACCTCGAACTCGTTGACCTTGGAGCCCTTGTTGGTGACCTTGAAGGTGGTCTTGCCCGCGGTGAGGTCGGTCTTGGCGACCTCGCAGGTGTCGTCCGTCGCCGTCACCGGGATGGCGCCCGCGGCGTCCGCCTTGTCTTCGTCACCGCCGCACGCCGAGAGCACGGACATCGACACGGCGGCGGCACCGGCGAGGGCTAGGACGGACACAGGTCGCATGGGGGTCTCCAGGAGCGAGCAAATGGTTAGGCTTACCTAAATTAGCGAAGCCTGTCCTCACTCCGTCAAGTGACCCCCCGGACAGTGAGGCATCCCACGCCACGCCCCGCGGAGCCGCCCGGCCGACGCTCCCCGTCAGCGCCCCGGGTCAGCGCCCCGGGTCAGCGCCCCGGGTCAGCGCCCCGGGTCAGCGCTCCGGGTCAGCGGGGGCGGTCAGCGGGGGCGGTCCTGCACGCCCATCGTGAGGTTGCGCGCGGCCATCGGCGGACCGCCGGGCTGCGGGTCGCCGTACGGCGGGAGGTGGCCCTGCTGCGCGGGCCGCTGCTGCTGGTACTGCTGCGCCTGGTCGCGGTGCTGCTGCGCCGGCTCCGCCCAGACGGCCGTCCCGTACGCGCAGACCTCGAAGCCGCCGCCCACCGCGGCGGTGTCGAAGCGCATGCCGACGACCGTGTTCGCGCCCTTGCGGCGCGCCTCCTCGCCGAGCCGGTCGAGCGCCTCCCGGCGCGCCGCGGCGAGGCCGGCGACCGGCCGCTCCCCCGTCACCCGGAAGGTCGCGCTGCTGCCGCCCTGCCCGGGCTGCGGCACCGCGCCCTGGTCGGCCTGGACGGACGTCCCGAGGACCTCCCCGAGCACGCTCCTGATCTCGTGTCCGGGCACGCCGTCAGTCGTCACGATCAGCATGCCACCACGGTAGATGACCGTCCGGACGAAATGCGACGAAACATCCGGGAAGTTCGCCGGATCGCGGGCGCCGGACGGCGACCGTCCTCCCGGCGGCGCGGCCGGGAGGACGGTCGTCACTCAGGATCCTCCGTCACTCCAGGTATTCGCGGAGCATCTGCGCGCGGGACGGGTGGCGCAGCTTCGCCAGCGTCTTGGACTCGATCTGGCGTATCCGCTCGCGCGTCACGCCGAACTCGCGGCCGACCTCCTCCAGGGTGCGGGGATGGCCGTCGGCCAGGCCGAAGCGCAGCTGGATGATGCGCTGCTCCCGGTCCGACAGGGTGCCGAGGATGTCCTCCAGCTGGTCCTGGAGAAGGATGAACGCCGCGGCCTCGATCGGCACGACGGCGTCCGCGTCCTCGATGAAGTCGCCGAGGTCGGAGTCCTCCTCGCCGATCGGCGACTGCAGCGAGACCGGTTCCTGGGCGATCCGCTGGATCTCCACCACCCGGGCGGGCGGCAGCCCCATCTCCAGGCCGATCTCCTCGGGCGTCGGCTCCCGGCCGAGGTCCTGGTGCATCTGCCGCTGCACGCGGACCAGCTTGTTGATCGTCTCCACCATGTGGACCGGGATCCGGATCGTCCGGGCCTGGTCGGCGATCGCCCGGGTGATCGCCTGCCGGATCCACCAGGTGGCGTAGGTCGAGAACTTGAACCCCTTGGTGTAGTCGAACTTCTCGACCGCGCGGATCAGTCCGAGATTTCCCTCCTGGATCAGGTCGAGGAAGAGCATTCCCCGGCCGACGTAGCGTTTCGCGATCGAGACCACCAGCCGCAGGTTGGCCTCGATCAGGCGTTGCTTCGCCCGCATTCCCTCGCGGGCGAGCAGTTCGAGGTCGAGCAGCTCGCCGCGGGCGAGGACGGCGGTACGCGCCATCTTCTCCTCGGCGAACAGGCCCGCCTCGATCGATTTCGCGAGTTCTACTTCATCTTCTGCCGTGAGGAGCGGTACGCGACCGATCTCTCTCAGGTAGATGCGAACCAGGTCGCTCGTCGGCGCCCGCTTGCCGAGGTCTCCCTCATCCGCTCGCGCGACGTCCTCGGTCTCCTGCTGAGACTCGAGGACCTCCACCCCCTGCTCTGCGAGCATCCGGACGACCCGCTCCATGGAGTCGTCCGGCAAGTCCGAGCGATCGAGTGCGGCAGCAACGTCCTCGACGGTCACACCGCCGCGCTCTCTGCCACGTGCGACGAGGTCCGCCACCTGATCAACCGATGGCGCCTCGCTTGGCAGCACCGAAGGGCCCACGCAGACAGTCTGCGTCAAAGGAGGGCTAGATCACAGGACCCATTTTGCGGTCTCTTGACTTACTGTGATCCAAGCGCTCGCTCCCGCAACACCCGTCTCTGCTGCTCAAGCGCGACAAGATCGCCGAACAGCCGGCGGTACTCCTCCTCGGCCTCGACCGGATTCAGCCGCCCGAGTTTAGATTTCGCGTCGGCGATCATGCGGGTGAGCTGGCGTTCCTGTATTCGGGCGAGCAGCTCTACGGCATAACGGTCGTCCGATTCGTGCGAGGACCGGACCGGCTCCACGCCGAGCTTGGTGATCAGGTCCCTGACCTGGTCGTTCGGGGCGGTCTCCAGGAGCCGGGCGACCCATTCGGGCACGCTCCCGGCCGCCGTGACGCCGCCCGCCTCCGCGATCACCGCGCGCACCGCCGCGTGCGGCGGGGCGATGAACGCCCCGGCCGGCACCTCGTCGAACGCCGGGCCGAGCATCGCCGGCCGCTGCACGGCCAGCTTCAGCAGCTCGCGCTCCCGCTGCACCTCGGGGTCCGACGGGTCGAACGCGGGCCGCTGCGGCTCGGCGGCCCCGTTCTCGGCCCGGCCGTTTCCGGCATACCGGTCGGAGCGGCCGTTTCCGGCCGGACCGCGGCCCGCCTGGGCGCGCGCGTGCCGCCGGTTCGCCAGCTCCCGGACGCGGCGCAGCACGAACTGCTCGTCCATGATGCCGAGCCAGCGGTCGAGGTTGACCGCGTACATGTGCCGGCGCGACCGGTCCTTGATGGCGGCGACGACCGGGGCGGCGGCGTCCAGCGCGGCGAGCCGCCCCTCGACGGTGTCGAGGTCGTGCTGCTCGATCGCGCTGCGCACCGCGAACTCGAACAGCGGCAGCCGGGAGGCGACCAGGTCGCGCACCGCGGCGTCGCCGTGCCGGATGCGCAGGTCGCACGGGTCGAGGCCGTCCGGCTGGACGGCGACGAACGTCTGCGAGACGAACTTCTGCTCGTCGTCGAACGCGCGCAGCGCCGCCTTGCGCCCGGCCGCGTCGCCGTCGAAGGTGAAGATCACCTCGCCGCGGAACTCGTCCTGGTCCATGAGGAGCCGGCGCAGCACCTTGATGTGGTCGTCGCCGAACGCCGTCCCGCACGTGGCGATCGCGGTCGGGACGCCCGCGAGGTGGCACGCCATCACGTCGGTGTAGCCCTCGACGACCACGGCCTGCCGCCGCCGCGCGATCTCCTTCTTCGCGAGGTCGGCCCCGTACAGCACCGAGCTCTTGTGGAACAGCGGCGACTCGGGGGTGTTCAGGTACTTGGGGCCGTCGTCGTCCTCGTAGAGCCTGCGGGCGCCGAACCCGATGACGTCGCCGGACAGGTCGCGGATGGGCCACATCAGCCGGCCGCGGAAGCGGTCCATCGGGCCGCGCCGCCCCTCCTTGGCCAGGCCGCCGGCGACGATGTCGCGGTCGGCGAACCCGCGGCCGCGCAGGTGCCGGACGAGGCCCTCCCACTCGCGGGGCGCGAACCCGACGCCGAACCGGGCGGCGTCGGCGGCCTCGAAGCCCCGCTCGGACAGGAACGCGCGGCCGATCGCCCCCTCGGGGGACTCGAGCCGCTCCGCGTAGTACTCGGCGGCGGCCTTGTGCGCCTCCAGCAGCCGGGCGCGCTGCCCGCCGTCCTGCCGGGGGCCGCGCCCGCCGCCGTCCTCGTAGCGGAGCTGGACGCCGGCCTGCGCGGCGAGCCGCTCCACCGCCTCGGAGAAGGACAGGTGCTCGATCTCCTGGACGAACTTGATGACGTCGCCGCCCGCCTCGCAGCCGAAGCAGAAGTACAGGCCGCGGGAGGGCGTCACGTTGAACGAGGGCGACTTCTCGTCGTGGAACGGGCAGAGCCCCTTGAGGTTGCCGCCGCCCGCGCTGCGGAGCTGCAGGTACTCGCCGATCACGGCGTCGATGGACGCCCGCTCCCGGACGAGTGCGATGTCCTCATTGCGAATCCGGCCTGCCACGACGATGGAGTCTACGGCGGGGCCGTGACATCCGGCGCGTCCCCGCCCGAACCGGCACCGGGCCCGCCCGCGGCGGCGCCCTCCGGTTGGGCCGGATTCGTCCCGCGCTGACGGGAAACCGGTGGTAGGTGGCCGGACTCGGCCGCTTTGGACACGGGTAACACCAGCTCGGCTCTGGACAACTTGGACCGTTGCGCGATGTGATGGCTGACCGAGATTTTGCTCACACCCAGGCGGACGCGATGACGGATGTTGTGCTCGACGGCGTCGACAAGGTGTATCCGGGAGGCCAGGTAGCCGTCCGGAAGGTTCGCCTGCGCATCAACGACGGCGAGCTGTTCGTCCTGCTCGGGCCGTCCGGCTGCGGCAAGTCCACCATCCTGCGCATGATCGCCGGGCTGGAGGAGATCACCGCCGGCGACCTGTGGCTGAACGGGACCGTCGCCAACGACCTGCCGCCGCGCGAGCGCAACGTCGCCATGGTGTTCCAGGAGGGCGCGCTCTACCCGCACCGCACCGTCAAGGGCAACATGATGTTCCCCCTGGAGGTGTCGGGCGACGACCGCGCCGAGGCGAGCGCGAAGGTCCTGGAGCTGGCCCGCGCGCTGGGCCTCAACACGATGATCGACCGGCTGCCGGCCACGCTGTCCGGCGGACAGCGGCAGCGCGCCGCGATCGGGCGCGCGCTCATCCGCGAGCCGTCGCTGTTCCTGATGGACGAGCCGCTGTCCAGCCTCGACGCGGGGCTGCGCACCGAGCTGCGGGTCGAGATCGCCGCACTGGTACGTTCCACCGGCACCACCACCGTCTACGTCACGCACGACCAGGTCGAGGCCATGACGATGGCCGACCGGATGGCGGTGCTGCGGGACGGCGTCCTGGAGGACGTCGGCACCCCGGAGCAGATCTACGAGGACCCGGCGACCGTGTTCGTGGCAGCGTTCCTCAGCTCGCCGCCGATCAACCTGATGCAGGCCACCCTCTGGGCCATCGAGGGCGAGGGGCTGCTGCTCGACTTCGGGCCGCAGCGGCTCCTGGTCCCGTGGGACGACCCCCGCGCCTCCTCGCTGATCAGCCATCACGGGCGGTCGATCATCGTGGGCATCCGGCCCGACACGCTCGTCCCGATCGCGCCCGGCGCGCCGGCGCCGCACGGGACCGTCCTGTCCGGCCAGGTCCGGGCGCTGGAGTTCCACGGGCACGAGTGGCTCGCCTACGCCGAGGCGGGCATCCCCACCGTCGACGCGACCGAGATCGGGCGGCCGCCGCGGGCGCCGTCCTACGAGGCCGAGCGTCCCGGGTGGCGCGACCGGATGCGGGAGATGCTCGGCAGGCAGCCTCGCGACGAGGCCGTCGGCGAGGAGCACGCCGGCCACCACCGGCGGTCCGACCTGGTGTTCCGCATCGCGCCCGGCAACCGCCCCAACCGGGGCGACCACGTGGCGCTGACCGTGGACCTCGGCCGCGTCCTGTTCTTCGGCGCGGACGGCCGGCGCGCCACGCCCGTCCAGCGCTAGCCGGCCGCCTCGCGCAGCCGGCGCAGCCCCGCCTCGATCTCCGGCGGCGCCACGGCGCCGTAGCCGAACACCAGCCCGGACACCGCGGGCGGGCGGGCGACGGCGAACTCCGAGAGCGTGAACAGCCCGACGCCGGCGCCGAGCGCACGCGCGGCGATCGCGGCGTCGTCGGCCCCGGCCGGCAGGACGGCGCTCAGGTGCAGCCCGGCCTCCGCCGGGACGAGGGTCAGCCGGTCGCCGAAGAGCCGCCCGACCAGCTCCGCTACGCGCTCGTGCCGGGCCCGGTACTCGCGGCGCGACCTGCGGATGTGCCGGGCGAGCAGGCCCTCGTCGATGAACCGGGCGAGCGCCGCCTGGGCGGGCAGCTCCGCGTGCCAGGAGGTGACGTACCGCGCCATCCGGAACGCGCGGTGCAGCGCCGGCGGCGCCACCAGGAACCCCAGCCGCAGCACCGGCCGCATGATCTTGGAGAAGGTGCCGGTGTAGAGGACGCGGCCGTCCTCGTCGATGCTCTGCAGCGGCTCGATGGGCCGGCCGCCGTACCGGTACTCGGTGTCGTAGTCGTCCTCGACGATCACCACGTCGCGGCGCCGCGCCCAGTCGAGCAGCGCCCGGCGGCGCGGCAGCGACATCGGCATGCCCATCGGGAACTGGTGGGACGGCGTGACGTACACGGCCCGCGCGTCGCCGGGCAGCGCGTCCACCCGCAGGCCCTCCGCGTCGACCGGGACGCCGCGCACCCGCATCCCGGCCGCGGCCAGCAGCATCCGGACCGGCGGGTATCCCGGGTCCTCGACGGCCACCACGTCGCCCGGTTCGAGCAGCACCCGGACGATCAGGTCGAGCGCCTGCTGGACGCCCGAGGTGACGACGATGTCGCGGCCGTTCGCCCGCACCGACCGGGAGACGCCGATGTGCCGGGCGATGGCCTCCCGCAGCGCGGGCAGCCCCGCCGGGTCGACCGGGTCGCCGAGCCCGGACGGGCGCAGCAGGCCCGCCATGATCCGCCGCCACGACTCGTACGGGAACAGCCGCACGTCGGGCAGCCCGGCGCGGAAGTCCCACCTGATGCCGGGCATCGGCGGGGGCCAGACGGACACCTCGTCCCAGATCCGGCGGGGGCGCAGCGGCGACGCCGCGGGGGCGCCCCGCGCGGCCGAGCCGGTCTCCCGGACGTAGGTCCCCGCGCCCACCCGGCTCGTCAGGAAGCCCTCGGCGGCGAGCCGGTCGTAGGCGACGCCGACGGTGTTGCGGGAGATCGAGAGCCGGCGCGCCAGCTCCCGCGTCGGGGGCAGCGCCTCCCCCGCGCGCAGCCGCCCGTCCAGGATCGCGGCCCGCAGCTGTGCGTAGATCTGCCCGGCGAGGTCGCGGCGGCCCACCAGGCTGACGTGCAGATCCACGGCGCCCACCCTAGACCGGCTCAGTCATTTCACGCGGTTTTGGCCCTTCACCTGGTCCTCTGCGGGTTCCTAGCGTGGGCCGCATGGATGTGCTGACCGAACTCATGACCACCGATCTCCGTCCGCTGGACCGGAAGGCGTCGGACCTCTACCTGTCGGTCGTCGCGCAGGTGAAGCCGGACGCGCTGAGCCTGCCCACGCCGTGCCCGGACTGGACCCTGCACGGCCTGCTGCGCCACCAGGTGAGCCAGGACGAGGGCTTCGCGGCGGCGGCGAGGGGCGACGGCGACCGCCTGCCCGCCTGGCGCGGCGGCGACCTCGGCGACGACCCCTTCGCCGCCGCGACGGCGTCCGCAGACCTCGTCGCGCGGGCCTTCGCCGACACGGCCCTCGACGCCGAGCTGGCCCTGCCCGAACTCGGCGGGCGCTTCCCCGCCGCGCTCGCGATCAGCTTCCACCTCGTGGACCTGGTCGTGCACGCGTGGGACGTCGCGGCGGCGATCGGCGTCCCGTGGGAGCCGGCGGACGACCTCGTCGAGGTCTCGCTCAAGGTCGCCGCGCTCGTGCCCGAGGAGAGCCGCGGCCCCGGCGAGTCGTTCGGCCCGAGCCTGGCGGCGGCCGGCGCGCCCCCGGAGGGCCGGCTGCTCGCCCTGCTGGGCCGCGACCCCGCGTGGCGCTGACCGCTCAGCCGGGGGCGGATTCGCAGACCGCTTCCCGGTAGAAGTCGATCTTCCACCTGATGTGCTTCTGCTGCTCGCGCAGCGTGGCGATCTGCTCCTCCACGCGGCGGTCGTGGTCCTGCAGCAGTTCGAGCCGCTCCTGGACGGTGTCGGCGCCGCTGCGGGCCAGCTCGGAGTAGCGCAGCATCTCCGCGATCGGCATCCCCGTCTCGCGCAGGCAGCGCAGGAGGGACAGCCACGCGAGGTCGTCGTCGCTGAACACGCGCCGCCCCGAGGCGTTGCGCGCGATGCCCGACAGCAGCCCGATCTTCTCGTAGTAGCGCAGAGTGTCGATGCTGAAACCGCTCTTCTCGGCGGTCTCGCCTGGAGAGTAGAGACTCACGGCTTCAAGGATTCCACCTGGAGCGCGCTCCAGGTCAACGCGCGCCCGGCGGGGCGGCTTGACCTGGAGCGCGCTCCAGGAAGCAGAGTGGAGGGGACCGCGAGTCTGCGAAGGATCAGGGGCTGCCATGCGCATCGGACTTCAGGTTCCCAGCTACACCTTTCCCGGAGGGCCGGAGCGGATCGGGCCGGAGTTCGGCCGGATCGCGCGGGAGGCCGACCAGGGCGGCCTGCACTCGCTGTGGGTGATGGACCACTTCTTCCAGATCGCCATGGTGGGCCCGCCGGACGAGCCGATGCTGGAGGCCTACACCGCGCTCGCCTACGCGGCGGGGCTGACCGAGCGGATCACCCTCGGGACCATGGTCACCGGCGTCACCTACCGGCACCCCGGCATCCTGGTCAAGACCGTGACCACGCTGGACGTGCTGTCCGGCGGGCGCGCGTGGCTCGGCATCGGCGCGGCGTGGAACGAGGAGGAGTCGCGCGGTCTCGGCGTCCGCTTCCCGCCGACGGCCGAGCGGTTCGAGCGGCTGGAGGAGACGCTGCGGATCGCCCACCAGATGTGGCGGGGCGACGAGTCGGCGTTCGAGGGCGAGCACTACACGCTGGAGCGGCCGCTGAACTCGCCGCCCGCGCTGCGCGCCCCGCACCCGCCCATCCTGATCGGGGGCGGCGGCGAGAAGAAGACGCTCCGTTTCGTCGCGAAGTACGGCGACGCGTGCAACCTCTTCGACGGCGACGAGCTGCCGCACAAGCTGGACGTCCTGCGGGAGCACTGCGAGCGCGAGGGGCGCGACTACGCCGAGATCGAGAAGACGTCGCTGGCCCTGTTCAGCGGCACGCCGTCGGTGGACGAGGCCGTGGACAAGGTCGGGCGCCTCGCGGAGCGCGGCATCGACCACGTGATCTTCTCCCAGGCCACCGGGCAGGACCTCGCGGGCGTCCTGGCCGAGGCGCTGACGCAGACGGAGAAGATCGTCCCCGCCGGTCGCTGACGCGCGCGCCGCCGCGGCCGGGTCACGCCGCCGCGGGGGTGAACACCCACTTCCGGTAGGACCAGTAGCGGAACGCGGAGCCGAGGCCGACGCCGGCGAGCAGGCCGAGGTTGTAGGCGACGCCGCCGTGCAGGCCCAGGGTGTAGTAGGTGAAGCCGGTGCAGAGCACCTGGATGAGCAGCCCGACGCCGTTCAGCGCGAAGAAGACGGCGACCTCGCGGCCGGAGCCGTCGCTGTCCCGGTGCCGGAACGTCCAGTGCCGGTTGAGCAGGTAGGACGTGAGCGTCGACAGGACGGTCGGGACGACCACGCTGGTGACCGGGCTGCCGCCGAGCCACGCGCGCATCAGGTTCGCACCGAAGACCATGATGAGCGTGCCGACGCACCCCACGAAGCCGAAACTCAGCAGTTCGCGGAGGAATGTCCGGTACGCCGGGGCGGACGAGACCGATTCCACCGGTCTTGACCGCTGCAAAGTGCTCACTCGCCCAGACCTTACCTGAGTAGGACATATGCGAAAGTCACAACCCAGCTAAAAGATCAGTGGCGGCCCGCGCCGGCCCCGCGGCGCCGCCCGGCCCGCGGCCGTTCGGGCAGGGGCGTTCGGGCAGGGGCGTTCGGGCAGGGGCGTTCAGGCGAGG